>JANMWW010000288.1:0-59249 GCA_031394155.1 Chloroflexota bacterium
GCCGTCCGTGCTGGACTTTTCCGTAGGCGGAGAGCTTCGTTACCTGACCTCCGAACGACGCGGTCGAGGCCTGGCCACCGGTGTTCGAGTACACCTGCGTGTCGAGCACGAGGACTTTGATATCCATGCCGCTCGCGACCATGCGCGAGAGCGACTGGAACCCGATGTCGTACATCGCGCCGTCGCCACCGATCACCCAGAGACGCCGATCGGATCGCCCCGCCTGCTCCCAACGCGAGCGGATGCCCATCGCGTCCGCGGGCGCGTTCTCGAAGAGCGAGTTCGTCCACGGGACCAGGTACGGGTTGTACGGATACGTGCTGCCGAAGACGGTGTTGCAGCCGGTCGACGCGACGATGCCCATCCCCTCCGTGCCGTAGGTCTGCCGCGTGGCTGCGACCATCATGCGGATCGCCGTGGCCTCGCCGCAGCCGGAGCAAGAACCCGCGCCACCGACGTAGCCCATGGCGCTCTCGCCGAGCATCAGGTCGCCCAGCGCCTTCTCGCTCCGGTATTCGGGGGGTGTTTGCGGAAGCGTGCGGAAGAAACGCATGTCGCGCGCGTACCGCGCGAGCGTCGCCTCGCCCTCAGGTGTCTCGGGGATCTTGCCGATCATTCGCAGCGCGTCGTGGCCGAGCGCGGTGCAGACCTCGACGCATTCGCCGCAACCCTTGCAGTGGGCCGGATCGACGAAGATGCCGAAGGAGGCCGGCTCGAGACCGCGCTTCGCGGGAACCTCGCCGTACTTGCGCGTCTTCATGAAATGGGACGCGGCCGTCTCCACGGCGATCGCCGGCTGCTGCTCAGCGGCCGCGAACGCGTCGATGGCCTGGGCGACGCGCGACTCCGGCAGCGCGACGCCGATGATCGCGGTGTCCGGACAGGCATTCACGCACGCCATGCAGCCGACGCACCGATCCGCCGTCAGGAGAGGGATGGTCGGAGCGAGATGGCTGAAGTCGCGTGACGCCGCCGTTCCCGGCGGGATGACGCTACGCGCGGCCATGGCGTCCGCATCGAGCGATGCGCCATCGGCTCCACCGGCGTAGGCGTGTACCACAGCGTCGTTGAAGTCATCGACGTAGGCGGGGATGTCGAGGAGGCGTGAAAGTGTCACGAACGCTCCGGCGCGGCCATGACGTGCACGAGGTCCGTGACCGAGAACACACCGACCGGCGTCTGCCCATCGGGACCGACGACGACCAGACGGTGCACGCCCTTCTGCTCCATCAGCTCGGCGGCGTCTTCGAGCCGCGCGTTGAGCGAGATCGTCACCGCCGGAGCGCTCATCACGTGTTCGACCGCGAGCGTGCTCAGGTCGTTCCACAGGTACTCGTCGACCTTGGCGCGCAGGAGATCCGTCTGGCTGAGCACGCCGACGAGCCGGCTGTTCGCGTCGAGCACGGCCAGACCATGGACGCGATGCGCGTCCATGAGCTGCGCGGCTTCGTACAGGGGCGCGCTTGCCCTCACCGTGATCAGACCTCGCGTCATCGCCTCGCCCACCACTCGTGCCGATGCCGCGTTCATGCCACTACCTCCTGTTGTTTTGGGTCGGTCGACTCCGCCGCCAGCGCGCCCGTCACATCGATCACACCGTCGTAGGCCTCGCGAATGAGCGCCAAGTTCGCGTCCACCACACGCTCGCCCCGTTTCCCGAAGAAGCGCAGCAAACGGGTGCGGACCTCGCGCATCAGGTCCTCGCCCTCGAGCGAGGCGCGCGCAGCGAATGGCGTGAGCCGCAGGAACACGCCGACCAGCGCGATTCCCTGCATGCGGACGATCAGATCGGGCCGAGGTGAGTGGCGTCGGGCGAGGCCGGCGGTGTCGAGCGCCGCGACGCGAATGCCACGTGCCACGATGCGGGCTTGGGCGTCCAGCGCGATCGATGCCCACACCGCCATCGGGTCGGTCAGGGCGGTCTGCACGAACACCGTGCCACCGTCGACCAGACCACGAAGAGGATCGCCTTGGCCGAATGCCGCCGCGTCATACAGCGAGACGAAGTGCACACGGTCGAGCTCCGCGTGTGTTCGGATGCGCTCATCGGCCAGCGTGAGGAAGTAGCTCGTCGGCAGGCCCTTCTTCTCGGAGCCGTACCGCGGGTACGCCTGGACGCGGACCCCGAAGAGGTCGCCTGCGAGGGCGGCGATCAGCTTGTTCGTGGTCACCGCGCCAAGCCCGCCGATCGAGTGGCCGCGCAGGCTGTAGGCGCCAGGTGGCGTGACGTCGATCGCGAGCGGCTGCAGCGCCAGCGAATGGCGCACACCAAGAACGGCGAAGCGGTTGCCCGCGGTCGCGGGCTGCTCGAGCCAGCGGTAGACCGCGGCGATGTCGCCCGCGCTCACGTCGCGCGAGCCGAGGCCGGCGCTCACCGAGAACACGCGCGGGATGGCGACCTGATCGCTCGCGAGATCGGCGAGCGCGGCCTTGACCTCGCGCGTCAGCGGATTGTCCGCCGCGGCAGGCTCGTCGGTGCGTTCGATGACCGCGATCGCGCGCGCGTTGCGCAGTGTCGCGGCCAGTCGAGTACTGGGGAACGGTCGAAAGGAGGTCACACCCACGCATCCGACCCGACGGCCGGCCGCGCGGAGGGTATCGACCACAGCGACCGCGGTGTCGGCAAGCGTGCCCATGGCAACGACGATCGTCTCGGCGTCCTCGCAGCGATACCCGTCGATGAGCGAGTACGGCCGCCCGGTGAGGTCCGTCCACTCGTGCATCGCGAGCCGCACCTCCTCCGCGAGGCGGTGGTAGAAGCCGCGCTGTCCGATGCGGCCCTTCATGTAGGAGTCCTGGTTCTGGACCACGCCGGTCATGAGTGACTCGGCGGGATCGAAGTACGACCGCACGCGTTCGCGTGGCGCGCCGACATACTCGCGCAGGAGCTCGTCCTCCGGAAGGAGGACGTTCTCGAGCGTGTGCGTCGTGAGGAAACCATCCTGCGCGACGATGAACGGGATCTCCGTCGTCTCCGCGACGCGCCGGGCGATGGCCGCGAGATCCGCGACCTCCTGCGCATTGCGCGCGAAGAGGATGCCCCATCCGGTGTCGGCGACGCCCATCACGTCGTCGTGGCCGCAATGGATGTTCAGCGCCTGACTTGTGAGCGCGCGCGCACCGACGTGGAAGACCATGGGGAGGCGCTTGCCCGAGATCACGTACAGGACTTCCTTCATCAGGATGAGCCCCTGGCCCGCCGTGAAGTTCGTGACGCGGCCACCGGCCAGCGCGAACCCTTCCGCCGCTGACGCCGAAGAGTGCTCCGACTCCAGCTGCACGAAGCGAAGCGCGGTGCCCCACAGATCGGTCTTCCCGTCAGCGACCGCCGCCTGATAGAGCGCCGCCATCGTCGTCGATGGCGTGATCGGATACGCGCACGCCGCCTCGGCGATGCGCGTCTCGACGTGGGCCACGGCCTCGGAGCCGTCGGCGACCGCGGGGATGCCGGGGAACCTCACGGTTGACACAGAGGACACCATGCCGCTTCGGCGCCTCCGCGCACATGGCCGAACGGCCCTAGCGGTGGGTGCCCAGCGTCAGGTATTCGCAGTACGATTGCCGCTACGGTTTTCGGAACTGCCGGAAATGCCGCCGCGACCGATGCATCTTGCCGCCCTTGCGGGGGATGATGCTGATGGAGCCGTCCGGCTCGAGGATCGCTTCGCTGACCTCGGAGAGGTCCCCGATCCCGTGCTCGCGGGCGGCCATCTCGATCTCTTCCTTCTCGACGTGCTCGCGCGCGATGTTCTCCTCGAGAAGGACGCCGTCCTGCATGAGAAGGGTCGGCTCGTCGTGGAAGAGGTGCGAGAGGAACGGGAGCCGCGCGCCGCCGCGCGCCAGCAGGAGGTTCATCCCGACGAGGGTCGCCGCGGCGACGAGACCGACGGTGAGAGAGTTGTCGCCGGCATTCATGGCGTTCTGTACCGCGTTCGCGATCACCAGGATCACGACGAGGTCCGCGACGCTCATCTGGCCAAGCTCCCGCTTGCCACCGGCGCGCAGGAGCAGAAGCACCGCCAGGTAGACCACGGCGGTCCGAACGACGATCTCCCACAGCGGCACGCTGGGCACGAGCACGCCCCCATGGTGAGGGACGTGCCCCTGCCCGTCACATGGGTCGTCTAAAGAGCGGGAGTTCGGGTCGGCTCGCTGTCGAACAGGTCATACGTCGGGCAGTAGCCGGTGACCGCAGTGATCACCATCACCAGACCGAAGACAGCCGCGAGGATCCCGAGAACGGTGGTGATCCCCGCCGAGATCATGACGATGATCGCGAGCGGCAGGCCGACCGCGAGGCGGACGTCACGCTCGAAGGGCGAAATGTTCTGACGCATCATTAGACCTCCTTTCCGCTGCTGGCTGGGCATGCGCGATCAGCACCGAGCACGGAGCGTGGAAGAGCACGCTGCGCGCGACGCTGCCGAGCACGAAGCGCCGCAGGCCGGTCTGGCCGCGGCTCCCGATCGCGATGCAGTCCGCGTGTTGCTCCGCCGCCACCGCGAGCAGCTCGCCGGCCGCGTGTCCCTCGCGCTGCTCCCAGGTCGCCTTGATCCCGTGGCGGGACAGCACCGCGGCGCGCTCGCGGGCGAGTGCGGCGTGCGAAGCTCGGAGCTCCGGGAGCGAATCCTGATATGCGCGGAACGCTTCGACCGCCGTGGCCGGCAGCCCCGGGTCCGCGAGCACGACCGGGAACGCGGCATCGACGACGCTCACGACACGTACGGCGCACGACGCGAACGCCGGCAGATCGACGATCGCGTTCGCGCCGGCGATCGTGCTCGGCGAGCCATCCTCGGCCAGGACGATCGTGCGCAGACGATTGGACCGCGCGACCATCACCGGGCACGGCGCGCGATCGACGAGCTCCGCAGAAACGGAACCAAGGACGGCTGTGGAGATCCCTCCCCGGCCGCGGCTTCCCACAACAATCAGGTCGGGCTTGAAGTCAGTGGCTTCGTCAAGGATCACGTCCGCGGCGCGACCCAGACCGACGATGCCATCCACCTCGACGCCGTCGGCGTTGAGGAGGGACGCGGTCTGCTTCACGAGGGCCTTGGCCTCACGCTCCGCCGCATCGTTGATGGTGAGCAGCGCCGGGCCGAAGATCGCCACCGTCGTGACCGGCTCGATCGCGTGCACGATGCGAATGCGAGAGCCCTGCGGCAACGGCATGGACTTCACAAGCGAACGGGCTGTATCCGCGTAGGCAGAGAAGTCGGTCGCGAGAAGGATCCGCATTACGGCACCTCCGGACTGTGTGCCCAAAGCGTCCTGCGATGGCGCCGTCCTGGCGTGAGGCGAAAGGCATCGGCGTCCTGGCCGAATGGCTCTGCATGATCTCGCCGGGGCACGGACCGCCGGCGCTTGCGCGTCGGCGGTCCGAATCTCGCGGCTAGGCGTCGTCGGCGGGCTTGCGCTCCACCTGGAGCGTGAAGTCCGCGGCGATCGCGGCGATGGCGGCGATGGCGGCCCAGAGCGGGAGAAGCGCCACGCCGAAGATGCCGAACGTCAGCGGGGCCTCAATGACCGTCGCGCCGCGCGCGTCCTTGATGACGACCCGGCGAACGTTCCCTTCATGGATGAGCTCCTCGATCTTCGCGATGATCTTGTCGACGTTCTCGCGGTCCAGCTTGAATGTCTCGATGATCGTGTCTTTGATCTGCGTGGCCATGGGTCTCTCCTTTTCGTCCGATCTACGGTCGCGCGCGTCCCGGTACGGCATATCGCGTTGGCTCGCTCTCGAAGTGGCGCCGGACTGGATCGATGGCGATCTCTTCGTCCGTTTCGATCGGCAGCGCGTCCCTCATGTCGGCCTCCTCCTGTGCGGCCACGGAACGGTACCGCCGCGCACCTGACATGCCGAGAGCCCAACGTACCGCCGGCTACGGTCGTGTGGCACTTCGATACGCGGTGGAAGTCCCACAGCCTCGACCGCCTGAACGACGTGCTCGTACGAGTTAGACGGTCGCGCTGAACGCGAGCGCAGGACCCCGGACATCGACGGTCCGCGCTTTCAGCGGCGCCTTCGCCACCAGGACGGCGCAGTGCGCATTGGCAAGAACGTGGTCGGCGATGCTCGTGTTCAGCGGTCCCGTGCCATGGGTCTGGTCGCGCGCACCGAGGACGATGAGATCGGTGCCGTCAATGATGCCGCGTCGCAAGATCTCGTCGCCAAAGTGGCCGCGCTGGACCAGGAGCTGGTCGGCGATCCGTCCCCCCAGCTTCTGCCGTGCGAGGCCGGCGATGTCGAAGGACATGAGCTCCCCGGTCGGCGCGGACAGGATGTGGACGAGTGTGATCAACGCCGTCTGCGGGAGTGGAAGCTTCGCGATCGTGTCCACTGCGGAGCGGCCGTCGAGGGAATCGTCGACCGCGAGCAGCACGTGGCGTGGCGCCTCGCGCCGCGATCGCACGACGAGCACGGGGACCGGAGCGGTGCGCGCGAGCACGCGCGCCATGCTGCCGAGGACGGCGCCGGCGATCGTACCCAGGCCTCGGGAGCCGATGACGATGAGTTCGCTGGCCCTCTCGAGCGCGACGCATTCGAGGATCTCGGCGGGCGAGCCATGACGCGACAGCAGCGTGGTGACAGGCACGTGCCGGCCTGCCAGCCGCCAGCGGCACTTGGACACGATCTGGTGAGCGTCGTCATCGCTGCCGGACGGGACCATGACCACCGTGACGTCATCGGCGCAGGACAGCGGCAAAGAGAGCAGGAAGTCCTCGGCAACGCCTGCTCCGCGCGAGCCATCGGTGGCGAAAAGGATCCGCATGCAGCTTCCCGCGAAGATTGACGGGCCGCCGCGTGCCCTACGCGGGTCGAACGGACCCAAAGATCAGGGCCGAGAGGCGGATTCCCTTGTCGGCACGCTGGCCTACGGTGGGGCTCATGACCGGACCGGTCGCCGAGCTCGAGGTCTATCGGAGCAGCGCGCGCGCCCTCGCGGCGCGGATCCTGTCCGCCCAGGAGGCCGAGCGCGTCCGCGTCTCGCGCGAGCTCCACGACGAAACCGGTCAGGCCCTCACCCTCCTACTGGTCCGCCTTCAGCTCGTCCAGGGCATGACCACCGATCCCGCTATACGCCACGAGCTCGATGAGCTGCGCACGCTCGTCGTCGACACGCTGGACGGCGTGCGCAACCTCGCGGTGCAACTCGGTCCGAGCATCCTCGACGATCTCGGACTTCAAGCTGGGCTCGAGTGGCTTGTCGACCGCATCCGCGCGGAGACCGGGCTCCGGGTCCGTCTCGAGGGGAGCTGCGATGACGAGCACATCCCTGCGACAGTTGCGATCGCGATCTTTCGCATCGCGCAGGAGGCCCTCACGAACGTCGTGCGCCACGCGCACGCGACCGGCGCCGAGGTGGGGCTGCGGACGGGCCGCGGCGAGATCGAGCTCACAGTCTCGGACGACGGCGAAGGGTTCGACGTAGCGGCGGCACGCGCATGTCCTGCGGCGAGCGTCGGACTATTCGGGATGGCCGAGCGGGTCGCGCTCGTGGGTGGGACGATCGAACTGATGTCACGAAAGGGCGCCGGAACGCGGATCGCTGTCCGCGCGCCGCTGCGCGAGGAGGTCCTCACATGATCCGGATCGTTCTGGCGGACGACCATCAGATCCTTCTGGACGGGCTCCGCCGCCTCATCGACGTGAACGGCGACATGCAGGTGGTGGCCACCGCGACCGACGCTCCAACGGCGATCGAGGCAGTGCGAACGCACCGGCCCGACGTGATCGTGCTCGACATCAGCATGCCCGGCGGGGGCGGCCTCGAGGTCGCACGCCGCGTACGCGAGATGGAGCTCCCCAGCAAGGTCGTCGTCCTGACCATGTATGCGGAGGACCGTTACGTGATGGAGGCCGTGCGGCTCGGCGCCTCCGGATACGTCCTGAAGCGATCAGCGGACAAGGAGCTGCTCAACGCGATCCGCGCGGTCGCGGCGGGTGAGGCGTACCTGACCCAAACTGCCGTGCGGCTGCTCCTCGCGACGCAGCAGAGCGAGGCCGGGCAGCCACGGCCGGCCCTCTCGTCCCGCGAGCGCGAGGTACTGGGCTTCACGGCGCGGGGCTTCTCGAATCTCGAGATCGCTGAACGGCTCTTCGTGAGTCCGAAGACCGTCGACACGTACCGCTCGCGGATGATGGCGAAGCTCGATCTCCACCGCCGTTCGCAGCTGGTGGACTATGCGCTGCGGCACGGTCTGCTCGAGTGAGGCTTACGCACGCCGTAGACGACGGAATGGTCTTCTGCGCCGTCAAAGGGAAGGCGATCGATGTGCTGAGCTGCTACGGATGCGAACGCATGATCACGATCGATCTCGACACCAGGCATCCAAAGGTCGTCTGCGTCGTGCCCGGCCCGGGCGAACCGAAGCCTGAGCCGACTAACGAATGAGTTCCTCTTCGTCTGTCTTCCGGCTGCTCGCGTCGAAGATCACACGAGCGCTCAGCTTGCCAGCGAGCACAGCCAGGCCGACACCGACGGTGACTCCCCCGATGACGATGACCGCCGTTATGACGTCGAGCTCCATCCGGTAACTCTCCGGCCGGCCGGGTCGCCGCAGTAGGGCCGAAAGTCCCGGGCTGCCGGTCCTGAGGGCCTGCGGATTGGCACGTCGGGACCTTTCCTCGAGGCTGGTCTGACGTCCAATTCCTGATCCTGCTGTATTTCCGCCTGTCGCGATAATCAAGCCATGAGCGCGGCTGGACGAACTGGGTACTCTCGCCGCCTTCGGATCGTCGCGGTGGTGCTTCCATCACTGCTGATCGCCGCTCTCGTGGGCCTCGAGTACTTCGTCCTGGAGCGGCTGTTCTCCGCCGGCGTTTCGCATCTGGTAGCGCTGCTGATCGGTGTCGCGGGGGTGCTCGCCTTCTCGACGGCTGTCTTTAACCAGCTCAGCGCGCTCCAGTTCCGCGACCGTTCGAACACTCAGCGGCTTCACGCCCTCGCCGACGCGCTCGAGCAGAAGCGCCAGCAGCTGCAGGCCGTGAACACCGCCGGCCTGGCGCTGACGTCGGAGCTCGACCGCAATGAAGTGCTCCAACGCGTCGCCGACCAGGCGCGGCTCGTCGCGGACGCGAAGTACGCGGCCCTCGGCGTGTTCGACGAGGAGGGCATCGTCGAGAGCTTCACCACGTCAGGCATCAGCGAGGAGGACCGCGCGCGGATCGGCCCGCTCCCACGCGGCCTCGGCTTGCTGGGGCATCTGCAGGTCGAGCGCCGGCCGCTGCGCCTGCGGGACCTGCACGACCACCCCTCCTCGGTCGGGTTCCCCAAGAACCACCCGCCAATGAAGAGCTTCCTCGGGACTCCGATCTTGCTGCGCGGTGAACCGCTCGGCAACCTGTACCTCACGGAGAAGCAGAACGGCGACGAGTTCACCGCGGACGACGCCGAAGCGCTCGAGACGCTTGCCGCGCAGGCGGCCATCGCGATCGAGAATGCCAGGCTGTACTCGCAGTCTGAGCGCGTGTCGATCCTCGAGGAACGGCATCGCATCCGGATGGATCTGCACGACGGCGTCATGCAGTCGCTCTACGGCATCGGGCTGCTGCTCGAAGACGTCGCCGAGCGCCTACACGAAGAGCCCGAGCACGCGAAGGCGCAGCTCATGCGGACGGTCGACGGCCTGAACGCCGCGATCGCGGACCTGCGCGGCTACGTGCTGGGACTGCGCCCGATCACCGCCAGCGGCCGGCCGCTCGAGGAATCGCTCGAGCTGTTGGCCGAGCAGGCGCGCTCGAACGCGCTGATCGACGTGGATCTCTTCATCGCCGATGGGGTGACCGAGCGTCTCGGCCGGGAGCGCCGCGAGGCGGCGTACTACATCGCCGCGGACGCGCTCGGAAACATCGCTCGACACGCGCGGGCACGGCGCGTGTCGCTCGAACTCTCCGAGCGCAACGGAGACGCGATCCTCGAGATCAGAGACGACGGTGTCGGGTTCACGACCGACGAGGCGACGTCCGGCCATGGCCTCGCGAACATGCGGCAACGTGCCTTCGCGGTCGGAGGCACGCTGCAGGTCGAGAGCGCACCGGGGAGTGGCGCGCGAGTACGCTTGGAGCTGCCGATGAGCGTGAAGGGGGCCAAGTGAGCGAGGGGGCGATCCGCGTGATGCTCGTCGACGACCACGAGGTCGTCCGCGAGGGATTGCGCACGCTCATCGGGCGCCACAAGGAGTTCACCGTCGCCGCCGAGGCCTCGACGATGGCCGAAGCGATCGCAGCGGCGGCGCACGCGAAACCCGACGTGATCATCATGGACGTGCGCCTGCCCGATGGCAGCGGTGTCGAAGCGTGCCGCGCCATCCGCGAAACTCGCCCGGAGACGAAGGTCATCATGCTCACGTCGTATGCGGACGACGAGGCGCTGTTCGCCTCGATCGTCGCCGGCGCGGCGGGCTACCTCCTGAAGCAGACCCGCGGTCAAGCCGTGATCGACGCGATCACGTCCGTCGCGCAGGGGCGCTCGCTCCTCGATCCAGACGTGACCGGTAAAGTGCTCGAGCGCGTGAGGCGCGGCCGCGAGGACGAGGATCCGGCTTTCGCATCGCTCACCGATCAGGAGCGCAAGGTCCTCGAGCACCTCGCCGAGGGCCGGACGAACCGCGAGATCGGCGAGGCGCTCTTCCTGTCGGAAAAGACGGTGAAGAACTACGTGAGCCGAATCCTCGACAAGCTCGGTCTGGCGCGCAGGGCCGAGGCCGCGGCGTATATGGCCAAGCGAAGACCGCGCTTCTAGGCCGAACGGCCCGTATCGGCGTCGGGCATCGCCCGGCACCATCGGGCGGCCTAACGGATGGCCGCCC
Organism: Chloroflexota bacterium; assembly: GCA_031394155.1. Lineage (GTDB taxonomy): Bacteria > Chloroflexota > Limnocylindria > P2-11E > P2-11E > CF-39. The sequence goes on from JANMWW010000288.1 coordinate 10,816, forward strand.
CTGCGCCTGCGTACGCTCGGAGCATGGACGCGCGGCCTGGCCCGTGGCCGCAGGACCGCGCCGCTAGCGAGTCCGACCGATGTTCGACTGAAACGACCCGCGGCGGTCGATGCGGACCCGCGCATCCACGACCACAGCGCCCTGCTCGAGCACGACGACCGGATTCGCATCGAGCTCGCTGATCTCGGGGTGTGCGTCGACGAGCGCCGCGACGCGCAGGATCACGTCCTCGAGGGCCGCCACGTCCGCCTTCGGCGCGCCGCGGTAGCCCTCGAGCAGCGGGAACGTGCGCAGTGTCCGCACCATCTCCGACGCATCTCGCTCGGTGAGCGGGGTGAGGCGAACGTTCACGTCCTTCATGAGCTCGACGTTCGTGCCCCCCGCGCCGCACGCGACGACGCGTCCAAAGAGCGGATCGTGCACGACACCGACAAGCATCTCGACACCCTTTTGCGCCATTGGTTGCACGAGGAATCGCATGGCGGGGTCACCGATGCGCTCGCGCATCTGCTCCGCTGCGCCACGCACCGCTTCCGCCTCGAGTCCGAGCAGCACGCCGCCCGCTTCGGTCTTATGGACCAGCGACGGCGCGATCGCCTTCACCGCCACGCGCCCGCCGATCTTCAGCGCCGCCGCCGCGGCCTCATCGGGCGTCGCGACGACGCGTCCGGGAAGTGGGATCCCATAGCAGCTGAAGAGCTCGACGACCTCCTCGTGCGCGAGCCAGCCCTGGCCGCGGGCGAGCGCCCGATCGAGCACGCGCTGGGCGTCGGCGCGGCGCAGGCCCGCGAACGAGCGGGTCGTCGACTCCGGCCGCGCGCGCCAGGTCCCGTAGCGGACCGCGTGACCCAGGGCGACCGCTGCGTCCTCGGGATAGCGATAGGTCGGGATCTCTGGACCCGGTCCCAAAGGACGGTCGAGAGCGCCGGGAGCCGACATGAAGACCGATAGCACCGGAACGGCGCGCGCCAAGGAGCGCGCGGCGGTCGCCACGCTCGCTTCCACGGCGGCACGTGCGCTCAGCAGCGGAGGGATGAAGATGACGATGATCGCGTCGACCTCCTCGCACGCCGCGAGGACGGAGAGTGCGCGGCCGTAATTGGCCGCCGAGGCGGAGGCGATCATGTCCACCGGATTGGCCGTCGAGGCCTCCGCGGGCAGGAACTCCCTGAGGGCAGACTGCGTCTTCGCCGGCAGCGGTGCGACATCGAGACCGGCTGCCTCGCATGCGTCGGCGCAGAGGATCGCGGGCCCGCCCGCGTTCGTCAGGATCGCCACCCGCCTGCCCATGGGCGGGGGCTGCGTCGCGAGGAGCGTCGCGACGTCGAACATCTCTTTGAGGGTCGTCGTGCGGATCACTCCCGCTTGCGCGAAGAGCGCGTCGACCGTGACATCCGACGACGCGACGAGCGCGCCGGTATGCGATGAGGTGGCTCTCGCGCCGGCGACACCACGACCGCTCTTCACCGCGACGATCGGTTTCGTACGCGCGACGCGCCGGCTGATCCGCGCGAAGCGCTGCGGATTGCCGAAGGACTCGAGGTAGAGAAGGACGATGTCGGTCGCCGGATCCTTGTCCCAGTACTGCAGGAAGTCGTTGCTTGACAGATCCGCCTTGTTGCCGACCGAGACGAACGTCGACAGCCCCAGGCCGCGCTCGCGGGCCTCGTTGATGATCGCCAGGCCAAGCGCGCCGCTCTGCGAGAGGAACCCGACGCGACCCGCCGGCGGATAGGTTGGGGCGAAGGTCGCGTTGAGCTGGACATCAGCGGCCGTGTTGAGCACGCCCATGCAGTTCGGGCCGACCAGGCGCATCCCCGCGTCGCGGCAGATCGCGATGAGCTCACTTTGCACCCGCAGACCCTCCGGTCCCGTCTCGCCGAAGCCGGCGGTGATCACGACGAGGGCGCGCACGCCCTTCGCGCCGCATTCGCGAGCGACTGCGATCACATGGCGGGCCGGAACGACGATCACCGCGAGATCGACATGGCCGGGGATCTCGGCGACGGTGGGATACGCCCGTACCGACTGCACCACCGGAACGCCAACGTTGACCGGGTACACGGGACCGTTGAACCCGGTCGCGATCAGGTTGTGGAACACCTCACCGCCGATCGAGCCGCGCTCGCGGCCGGCGCCGATCACCGCCACGGAACGCGGTCGCAGCAGGGGCACGAGCGACGCGATCGTGGCCACCTGATCGCGCGAATCCAAGCGCGCGAGCGCCTCCGGAGCGAAGGATGTCGGCATCTCGATCGTGATGCCGCCATCCGTCCATCGGCTCGTCGTGGGAAATCCGGACTCGCGGAACATCCGGAGCATGTTCGCGTTGTCGGTCATGACCGACGCCTCGAACGACGTGATGCCCTGGGTCGAGGCGCTCTCCGCCAACATCCCGAGCAGCAGGCTCCCCACACCGCGCCCCTGGTACGTGTCCGCGACGGCGAACGCGACCTCGGCGTGATCCGGCGTGATGGGAATGAAGCACGCGTGAGCGACGCATACGTCACCAGCGAACGCGAGCAGATTCCGCGAGCCCGCCTGCGCGAACAGGCGGTGCGCGGCCCCGCCGACATCGGACGCGAGCGAGAAGAAGCGGAATTCACGTGACCGCGGAGTGAGGGAGCTCAGGAGACCCGATAGCGTCGCCTCATCGTCGGCCTGCGCCTCGCGAACGCGAAGGATTGAGCCATCCCGAAGGATGACGTCGATCTCGGTGCGATCAGGTGTGAGGACCGTGACGCTGACTATGGACCGAGCGCGGAAAAGCATGCCTGGGCGGCGCACGAGGAGGGTCGAAGGTCCCTCGAACACGTGCCGGTCGGCCGTCGAGGCGTCGGTCACCACTGCGTAGGGTCTTCACATGACAAAAGAAGCAAACGACCACCTCCCACTATCCACAGAGGCGCCTGAGGACGCGAACGCGATGCTCGCGCGCCGCACGCTCCTTGGCGCGGTCGGCGTGGCAGCGATCGGCGGGGTCACGGCAGCCGTGCTCGGACTGACCGGCCGCGGGGCCCCGGCCGTACGGGTCGCCGCGGCCACGTCAACGGCGGTGCCGTCTGCCGCACGATCGGCCGCTCCCTCAGCGACCGCCACCGCGATAGATCACGACGCCCACGCTGAAGCCATGGTCAAGGCCTTCCCCGCGAAGACCGCGGGACTCGGCCTGCAGGAGCTCGCATCCACGGTCATCGGGGGCGTACGCCAGTTCGAGCTCACCTGTATGAAGACACGCTGGGAGGTCACACCCGGCGTCTTCGTCGACGCGCTCTCCTACAACGGCCAGGTCCCGGGACCGACCATCCGCGTAACCGAAGGCGAGCGTGTTCGGATCCTCGTGAAGAACGATCTCGACCAGACGACCGGTACGCACTGGCATGGCCAGCGCCTGCTGAACAAGATGGACGGCGTTCCGTTCCTCACGCAGCCCACGATCAAGCCAGGCGAGACGTTCACGTACGAGTTCGTGGCGAACCCGTTCGGGAGCCACATGTACCACTCGCATCACAACGCCACCGAGCAGGTCGGCCGCGGGATGCTCGGTCCGCTCCTGGTCATGCCGAAGGATCCCTCTGTCGATCCCAAGCACGACCAGGACCACGTGATCATCCTCAACGATCAGATGGGCGGACTCACGCTCAACGGCAAGGGATTCCCCGCGACGACGCCATACACGGCGAAGGTCGGCGAACGGATCCGTTTCCGCTTCATGAACGAGGGTCAGATGGCGCATCCGATGCACCTCCACGGCATGCCGTTCGAGGTCTTCGCTCGCGACGGGTATCCCCTCCCGCAGCCCTACCGATGCGACACCGTGAACGTCTCACCGGGGGAGCGCTGGGATGTGATCGTGGTCGCGGACGAACCGGGGGCGTGGGCGTTCCACTGCCACATCCTGGGCCACGCCGAGGCAAGCGGCGGGATGTTCGGCATGGTCACCGCGCTCATCGTCACATGAGCGTCGACGCGCCTCGTCGGTGCCGCGATCGTCTAGGAAAGGAGCGGTGTGATGCTGGGGACACTCACGCGCACGCAGATCGAGAACGTGCTCCGCGCGGGAACGGTCGGGCGCATTGGGGTCACCGCCGACGGCAGGACCTACGTGGTGCCGATCACCTACGTCTACGAGGGTGACTCGGTCTACGGCCACACCACCATCGGACAGAAGGTCCGGATGATGCGCAAGAGTCCGGACGTGTGCTTCGAGGTCGAGGACATCAAAGACATGGCGAACTGGCGGACAGCGATCACATGGGGCCGCTATGAAGAGCTGACCGGGGACGTCGCGACCGCGGCCGCAAAGCTGATCGCCGCGCGCTTGGGCCCGCTCACGACGAGCGCGACCGCGGGTCCCGCCGGCCCGGCAGCGCGCAAGGCCCAAACGCACGTCTCGTATCGCATCCGCCTGACCGAGCGGACGGGCCGCTATGAGCGGCAAGCGGCTACACGGCGCAAAGGAGGATCCCGTGGCTGAGATAAGCGGCATATCGCGGGAGCACACGTCTATTGCTGTGTCGCCCACGGCGCTCGTGGCGTCGAGTAGTGCCTGGGTTGCATCCAGCTGAAAGAGATCGTCGACCGAGCGTCCCCGCCGTAGATCGTGTGTGAGTCGAAAGCTGCCGGTGACCCGGACGCCGACGATCCGCAGTTCATCGAGTGGTGCAATCAGCACCATCGCTTACGCCGCTAGATCGACCGCGCGCTGCGCGCTCGGACGATCAGCGCTTCGCGAGGCGCAGGAGGAAGAGCGCTTCTGCCAGGCACGCGCGCTCGAGCTCGCCGAGATCGAGGCTCTCGTCCGGTCCATGCGCGCCGGAGCGCGGATCCTCGACACCGGTCACCATGATCTCGGCCTTCGGGAAGAGCTCGGCCAGATCGAAAAGGAACGGGATCGTTCCGCCGGCGCCGATATCGATGGCCTTGTGGTCCCAGGCCTTGGAGAGTGCGCTCTTCATGGCCTTGTACGCGGGACCGCCTGTCTTCGTGACGAACGGCTCGCCGCTCGACTCGTGCGTGAAGCGGACCTCGGCTCCCCACGGAACGTTCTTGCGCAGATGTTCGACGAGCGCGGCGAGTGCCTTCTTCCCGTCCTGGCCCGGCGGGATGCGCATGCTCACCTTCGCGCGCGCGACCGGGACGAGCTGGTTGATCGCGTCGCGCACCGCCGGGGCGTCGATCGCGAGAATCGAAAGGCTGGGCTTCATCCAGAGACGATCGGTGAGCCCACCCTTTCCTAAGAGCTGGACACCATCGCGGGCACCCGCTTGCTTTCGCAGCTCCTCCTCTGTCAGGTCGAGCTTCTTCGCCTTGCCGCGGACGATGCCTTCGATCGCGACGTCGCCTTTCTTGTCGTGCAGCGTCGCGAGGAGATGCGCGAGCGAGGTGAGCGCGTCCGGGAACGGGCCGCCGAACTGACCGGAGTGCACGGCCTTGTCGAGGACCCGCAGCTCGACGACACAAGAGACAACTCCCCGAAGGGTCGTGGTGAGCGCAGGTTCGCCGAGTCGCCAGTTGCCGCCATCGGCCACGACCACGGCATCGCACGCAAGGCGCTCGCGCTCCTGCTCGAGATACGAGCGCAGGTTCTCTGATCCGGCCTCTTCCTCACCCTCGATGAAGACCGCCACGCCCACCGGTGGTTTTCCCTCGAAGGCGCGCAGCGCCGCGATGTGCGCGACCACGCCGGCCTTGTCGTCGGAGCTGCCCCGGCCGTACAGGCGGCCGTCGCGCATGGTCGGGGTGAACGCCGGCGAGCCCCATTCGCTCTCAGGTCCGGGCGGCTGGACGTCGTGGTGTGCGTAGAGAAGGACGGTCGGAGCGCCAGGCGGCGCCTTCACGTAGCCGACGACAGCCGGGTGGCCGTTCTCGGAACGCAGGATCTTGACCTCGACGCCGACGGCCCGGAGCATCTCGGCCACGGCGTCGGCGGAATGGCGAAGCGGCTCGGGCGGCCAGTCGACGGCGCTCACGGATGGGATGGAGACCAGCGTCTCCAGATCCTGCCGGACCTGCGGCATGGCTGCGTGAATGCGGTCCTTGAGCGTGGCGGCGGATGGAGCCATCACCCCGGAGTATCCGACTTTGTCCCGGCACGCGCTCTGCTTAGGGAGCGGGCATGCGGGCACAAAAACGACCGGCGCGCGAATGGACCGAGCAGGACGACGGCATGCTCGACGCGATCCTCGCGCTCGGGAAGATCTGGGACGAGCGCGACGGCCACGTCACCCTGGCCGCGTTGGAGCTCGATGCGCGCCTGGTGACCTTTGTCGTGTCAGGCCTGTGCCCGCGCCACGGACAGTTCGTCGCGGATTGGACCGGGCGCTGCACCGATCCCGTCCCGATGGAAGCACGCTGCCCCGCCGCCGAGAGCGGACGCTGCTGGGAGACCTCTCCGGTCTACGTTCTCGTTTAGGGGATGCGGTTGAACCAGAACAGCGAGAGCGCGGCCGCGATCACCGAGAACACCGCGGCGATCGCGGTGAGGATCGCGGTGATCTCGGTCTTCTGCTGACGGAAGACCAGTTGCGTTGACAGATTTTCGTACACCGCCCGCAGATCCTTCTCATTCGATGCGTTGAAATACTGCCCATCGGTCCCTTCGGCGATCGCCTTCAGCGTCGCTTCGTCCAGTCGGGTGCGCACGGAGCGGCCCTGGATGCGCACGACCGTGCCTTCCGCGCTCCCGAGACCGACGGTGTAGACGCGGATGCCGCGGCTTGCGGCATCCTCGATGACCTGCTGCGGCGCGGGGAACTGGTTGTTCTGTCCGTCTGACAGCAGCACGATCGTCGCGGTGTGATCGGCGCCGACCGGGACCGGCGGAGGCGTCGGGCCCGTGGGCTCGCCCGCCAGACGGTGGAGCGCGATGACGCTCGGCGCGGTCTCCTCGGAGTCCAAGAAGATCGCATCGAGTGACGCGAGCATGCCCCGTCCGATCGCGGTCGCTCGCTGCGGCCGAAGCCGGTTGATCGCCGCGATCACCATGTCGTGGTCTTTCGTCGGCGTCTGCACGATCTGCGCGTCGCCACTGAACGCGACGACTCCGAGCTTCACATCGGGACCCTGCTTCGCGACGAACAGCTTGGCCGCGTCCTTTGCCGCTTCCATGCGGTTCGGCTTCAGGTCTTCGGCCAGCATGCTTCCGGAGACGTCGATCGCGAGGATGACCGTGCCTTCCTGTACCGGAACGACGACGACCGTCTCGGGTCGCGCCGTGCCGAGCGCCATGAAGAACAGCCCGATCAGGAACAGAGCCGGCGGGATGTGCCGCTTGCGGCCCGGTCCCTTGCCGAGGGCTTCGCGGACCAGCGAGAGGCTCGCGTAGCGGAGCGCGTACTTCTGGCGGCGTCGCTGCGCCCACACGTACGCGGCAATGAGCGTCGGCACGACGAGGACGAGGTACAGATTGCCTGGCCAGAGGAAGTTCATGACGAAAGACCGATCACGATCATTAGGCCACCTTGCCCGGCTGCGCTCGCCCGCGCGAGCGACGCAACTTTCGCATGGTCGCGAATCGGACGATGGACCGGACGAGATCCTCTTCGGTGGAAAGCTCCAACGCGTCGACGCCGGCACGGCGGAACGTCGCGCGCAGCATCTCTTCGCGCTTGCCGACGACCGCGGCGAACCGGGCGCGGAACTTCCGGTCATTCGTGTCCACCCACAGGTGCTCACCGGTCTCGGCGTCGTTCATCACGACCGTGCCGATCTCGGGCAGCTCGCGCTCGCGCGGATCGGTCAGGCGCACCGCGAGAACTTCGTGGCGGCGCGACAGCTCGGTGAGCGCGCGCTCCCAGCCGGGAGTCGTGAAGAAGTCCGAGATGATGAAGACGAGCGAGCGCCGCCGCACTTGACGGAGACCCGTCTCCAGGAGCTCCGTCAGCGAGGTCGCCGGCGCCTTCTCGAGACGCGGGCGCTTCTCGAGCTGATCGACCAGGCGCAGCACCTGCACGCGGCCGCCGCTCGCCGGAACGATCCGCTCGACGCCCTTGCCATACACGACGGCGCCGACCCTGTTGCCGTGACGCGTGAGTAGCCGCGAGAGGACTGCGACGAAGTCGATGAGCAGATCGCGCTTCAGTGCGGTCGCCGTGCCGAAGTCGACCGAAGGCGACACGTCGAGAAGGAAGTGCGCCGTGATCTCGCGATCCTCGTGGTATTCGCGCACGTACGGCGTGTCCATGCGCGCGGTGACGTTCCAGTCGATGTGTCGCACGTCGTCGCCGGCGACGTATTCACGGATGTCAGCCAGGTCCATGCCGTAGCCGCGGAACAACGTGCGGTAGTCGCCCTGAAGCAGACCGTCCAGGCGGCGGATTACGGTCCACTCCAGCCGGCGCAGCCGGCTGTCAGGCGCGCGCAGAGATGTGCCCCTGCATCGGCGCCACCGGAACGGGGATCCGCTCGAGCACCTTCTGGATGAGCGCGTCGGGCGTGACCTCGTCCGACAGCGCCTCGTACGAGAGGACGATGCGGTGGCGGAGGACGTCGAGGGCGACGTCGTGGATGTCCTGCGCGAGCACGTAGTCGCGGCCGCGCATGAACGCGAGCGCGCGAGCGGTGAGGACGAGGTTGATCGACGCGCGGGGGCTCCCGCCGTAGGTGATGTACTTGCCCAGGTCCGCGAGCCCGTACTCCTTCGGGATGCGCGTCGCCGACACGATGCGGACGACGTACTCCATGAGCACCGGGTCCACGAACACGCGATCCACCTCCCGCTGCAGGCTCGCGAGCTGGTCGGCGGTGAGCACCGGCTGCACGTTCGCGAGCGGTCCGGTCATCCGCTCGACGATGACGAACTCATCCATCTCCGTCGGGTATGTGATGAGCACCTTCATCATGAATCGGTCGACCTGCGCCTCGGGCAGCGCGTAGGTGCCTTCGGTCTCGATCGGGTTCTGCGTGGCCATGACGAGGAACGGTTCGGGCACGCGATGCGTCTCGCGGCCGATGGTCACCTGGCGTTCCTGCATGACCTCGAGCAACGCGCTCTGCACCTTCGCGGGCGCGCGGTTGATCTCGTCGGCCAGCAGCAGGTTCGTGAACACGGGACCGAGCGAGGTCTGGAAGTCGCCGCTGCGCTGGTTGTAGATGCGCGTGCCGACGAGGTCAGCCGGCACGAGGTCGGGCGTGAACTGGATGCGCTTGAACTCGCCGGAGATCGCCTGCGCGACCGTCTTCACGGCCAGCGTCTTCGCAAGGCCTGGCACGCCCTCCACCAGGAGATGGCCGCGCGCGAGCAGCGCGACGATCATCCGCTCGAGGAGATGATCCTGGCCGACGATGACCTTCTTGATCTCGAAGAGCAGGTGCTCCATCTGCCCGCCAGGACGAGCTGCGACCGTCATGTGTGTTCCCCTACTCCATTAATCCGGTGGTATGCCAAGCGCGCCGGCAGCCTGGTCGATCGTGACCGCGAAGCCGACGCCGCTGAAGACCTTCTGACCCGCGGGGTTCACGAGACCAGTCACGATACCGACCACCTCGCCGTTCTCGTCGACGAGCGGGCCGCCGGAGTTCCCAGGATTCACCGCGGCGTCGAACTGAATGAGCCCGGTGAGCGGCTTCACGAGACCGGGAGCGTTGATCGATCGATCGAGGCCCGAGATCACACCAGCCGAGAGCGAGCCCGTGAGACCGAAGGGATGGCCGATGACGAACGCGGGCGCGCCGATCACGAGACGGCTCGGATCGCCCATCGTGGCGGGAACGATCTGCGCGGGTGCATTCGCTGGACGCAGCACCGCGATGTCCTTATCCGGGAGCGTCGTGGTGACCTCGGCGCGCGCTTCGGTGCCATCGAAGAAGCGCACGGTGATCGACTTCGCGTCGGCCACGATGTGCAGGCTCGTCAGAATGTCGGCCATGTCGTCGACGATCACGCCGGCGCCCGAAGACGGCTCGCCGGCCCCGGTCGTGGCGATCACCTGGACCACGGATGGCTGGATGTGCGCGTAGACCAGCGCGGCGAGAGGCGGCGTGGCGGTCGGCGTCGGGATCGCGCGCGCCGCGTCGAGAGCGCGGAAGCCACCCTCCTGAACGGCGCCGATGAGGACCCACGTCGCGAAGAGCAGTCCGAGGATCGCGAGCGGGGCGCTGGCGCGCCGCCAGATCCGCGTCCGGAGGGGTGTCTTGGGGGCTGGGACCGGCGCTTCCGGCTCAGGCGCCGGCTTCCCAGGTTCCGGGAAGGACCCATACGGGCGGTCGGACCGGGACAACGTCATGTGGAGAACACCAGTGTACGTGTGGGGTACCCGCGTTCCGGCCCCCCGGTTGCATGGACGAGGGCAGATTGAGAGCGCTTCTCGTGGTCAATCCAGCTGCAGGCCATCGGACGGCAGGTCCCACCGATCTCGAGGAGGCGATCTCGGTCCTCCGGGCCGCGGGCTTCACGATCGAGATCGCCGAGACCGCGCCGGATCATCCGACGTCCGCCGACCTCGCGCGCCGCGCGATCGCGGAACGCTACGACACCTGCATCGTCGCTGGCGGAGATGGAACGGTCCAGCCCGCTGCCGCCGCCCTCCTCGATTCGGACGTGACCCTCGGGATCCTTCCGTTCGGAAGCTTCATGAACATCGCGCATGGGCTCGGCATCCCCCTCACGCCGATCGACGCCGCTGCCGTGATCGCGAAGCGCAACGTTCATCGTGCCGACGTCGGCGAGGTACATGGGTCGTTGTTCTTCGAGACGGCCGGGGTCGGACTGGACGCGGAGCTCTTCGGCGCCGCTCGGAGCGCGGAGCGCCACAAATGGCTGCACGCGGCCGATCGCGTGTGGCGCTACCTCACGCAAGGCACGCATCGCGTACGCATCACGATCGACGGCAAGACGTACGCGCACCGCGTCATGCAGATCCTCGTGCTCAACAGCCCGTACTACGCGTGGGCGCTGCCACTGCTCCCCGAGGGCGTGAGCATGGAGGACGGCGTCCTCGATGTCGCGGTCTTCCCGCGCATGGGTCGCATCGCCTTGCTTCGATCGCTCATCTCGGTGATGCGCGCGCGGCGGCTTCTCCAGAAGCCCGTGCGTTATCGCGGCGGCCGCATCTCGATGACATCCGACGATCCGATGACCGTGCATGCCGACGGTCGAGTCGCTGGGACGCTGCCGGCGGAGTTCAACTGCCGCCGCGGCGCGCTCCGGGTGTTCGCCTAGCGGGGAGGCGCGCTCATGTCGACACTCGTCTATTACGAATGCCGCGACGCTCACCATCTCGCCGCACCATCCCGCTACGGCATCGGAGGGATCGTGTTCCGCCATGGCACCGCCGCTTACTGCGACGGGCTCGGCACTGATACGCAACATGACTGGGTGCCCACCGGCGGTGTGCCGATCGAGTCACTCATCCGCGCACCGCGCATCGAGACGACGAGGGGGGAACGCGACGGCGGCTCAACTGCGCGAACCGGGCACGTACCGAACGACAGCCGGCACGCTGATCCACTTCCGGCCCACCCCTGACGGTCGGATCGTTCTCGATCTCGAGGTCGAGGACGACACCCTGCGCGGCAGACTCGGCGGTGACATGCTGGTGAAGCTCTCCGATGATCCGTACTCGCCGGATGTACAGCCGCGGTACGCGGGCCCGGAGCATTCGCGGACTAGTTTCACGGATCAGCCGAAGGTGCTCGTCATCGATGATGACGATGCGCTCGCCGAGGTCGTGCGTCAGCTGCTGTGCGACGCCGGTCAGCTCGATCTGTCGATGCCCATAGTTCATGGCTGGTCGTTCGTGTCGCAATACCGCCGGATCGCGAGTGAAGGCGCGCGGATCATCCTGATGGCTACATCACCAAGCCATTCGACATCGACAGCCTCGTCGGCGTCATCGCGCGCGAGCTGCCGGCCCGCTGACCGGGGGATCCCGCGGCCAGAGGCGCTCCGCGCCACCTTCCGCCGGACCGACCAGGCGCAACGCATGCTGCACGGAGGCAGTCAGGCGCTCGGCCTTTTCTTCCTCGACTTCTTCGATCAGTTCGACATCGTCCATCTGGCCCTCCCCCGCGCATCAGCGCCTCTCGTGACAACCGCCTAAGTGTTCTTGGTCTTCCCGTTCCTCGGAGCTGCGTGCATTTCGCTCGTCCCTGGGGCAGGCTCGCCACGGTCCTTGCGCTTGTGTGCGGGCGGAGCCGGATCGTCCTTGTCGACGATCGCCTTCTCCCGCTCGATCTCGTCGAGATCCTCTTCCTCGGATTCCATGAATTCATTGCGGGCCTCCGGCGTCGCGCGGAGGAGCTCGTCGAGCTTGAGGTGCATCGCGCGGGCGTCGCGGTTCTGTGCGTTCTGGATGAGGAAGACCATGAGGAAAGTTCCGATAGTCGTCCCGGTGTTCACCACGAGCTGCCAGTCCGAGGAGAAATTGAAGATCGGGCCACTGAGGCCCCACACCAGGATGAGCGCGACCGCGACAAGGAATGCCAAAGGGCTGCCCATGGTCGTAGCTGTCGCCGAGGCGGCACGGGTGAACCAGTGGGTCAGACCGCTAGGCGCAGGCTTCTCCACCGCAAGACTGTGACGTTCGCGGGTCGTGCGCTCTGGCATGACAGAGCAGAGGGCACACGACATGCCAGCGACGTGGGCGAGCAAGCAACGTCCGATCGATCGAGGAGTGGAGGCGGAGTTCGTGCGTGACTGTCCGCTAACGCGTCGAACTCGCTGCGGTCTTGCGCGAGGGTTTGGGGTCACCGGTCGCCGCCTTCGCGACGTCGCCGCCGCTCGCCGCAGCGATCTCGGCAAGAAGACGCTTCGTTCTGACCGAGCGCGGCTCGGCCTCTCCGATGTCGATGGGCTTCGCGTATTCGTCCTTCCGCTTCATGAGGAGCCACTTGCGGTCGCCGGTGCGCACGAGCGTGAAGCCGCCCTTGAGCTTCTTGCCATCGAGAACGAAACGCATCTCGCCGCCTCTGATCGCCTTGACCGGGTCGACGTCCTCCATCGGCGCCCACACGCCCTCGTCCCAGATCATCACCGTGCCGCCGCCGTATTCGCCCTCGGGGATCACGCCTTCGAAGTTCGCGTACTCGAGCGGATGATCTTCGACCTCCATCGCGAGACGCTTCTGCTTTGGATCGAGCGACGGGCCCTTCGGCACCGCCCACGACGGCATCGTGCCGCCGGCTTCGAGGCGGAAGTCGTAGTGGAGCGCGCTGGCACGATGCTTCTGCACAACGAATCGCAACGCGCCGCGTGCCTTCGCGCGCCGCGCCAGAGGCTCTGGCGTCTTCGAGAAGTCACGCTTGCGCTTGTAAACATCGAGGCCCAGGCGCTTAGTCGCCGCGATCCTTCATCCCCTTCGGCGCCTTCATTTTCGCATCGACCTTTCGGTCACGTGCCACGGAGCGCCCCGTCTTCACCTGATCCGTCGTGAACTGTCCGCCGCTGTCCCGACGAACGAAGCGGCTCGTTCCGCTCCCGCCTGGTTTGATCACTTCGCGCTTGCCCTTTGGCGATCCTGCTTTGGCCATGCTCGAACCTCCTTCATGTGTCTCTGCGTCTCGATGCATGGGCCCGGCCAACGTGCGTGGCACTGACCGTGCGTACGAGCCGTCACGTGGAAGACAAACCGGTCGAGGTGGCCACCCACCACCCTGTCTTTTGTGCGTCCTCACGGCATGCACCCGCATATCGACGGCTCCGGCACTCGTTGAAGAGGTCATCCGACAACGCGAACGCGATAGCAGCCTCGATGCCGTTGGGTGCCGTCACGCCTGGGTACTTCACCTAGGCGGCGAAGAGCTCGCTCACCTGCCAGTCGCGTTCGGCGAGAAGCTCGTGCGCGCGTCGCACGTCCTCCGTATCGAGCGGCGGGCGCGCACCGAGACGCGGGATCCGCGCGTTGAGCCAAGGCACAGGCAGAAGGAATGCCAGACGAAATAGCCTAGGCGCGTGCGCATGCGAGATCTGGCGCGGGCCTGGTTCGCGATCGGCACGCAGTCGGTCGGAGGTGGAGCGAGCACGCTCATGCTCATACGCCGTCACATCCTCGAGCGAAATCGCTGGGTCACGGCACGCGAATTCAACGAAGATTGGGCGCTGTCACAGATCTCGCCGGGCATTCACCTCGTCGCGCTCGCGGGGCTGCTCGGGCGGCGCATCGCCGGATGGCGCGGCGTCACCGTGGCGGTCGTCTCGATGATGGTCCCGGCCGCGATCGTGACGACGCTCATGACCGCGGCGTACGCGTCGTTCGCCGATCACCCGATCGCGCAGGCGGCGCTCGCGGGCATGGCTCCGGCGACAGGCGGCATGACCATCGCGCTCGCGGCCGTCCTGATACGCGAGACCCGAAGGCACGGCCGACGCGTCGTCGTCGACTTCGCCGTCGTGGCCGCGGCGTTCGCGATCCTTGCGCTCGCGCGCACGTCGAGCATCGCGGTGATCGGCATCGCCGCCGCGCTCGGAGCGCTCGTGCTCGGGCGCGAGCGTCCAACCTCGGACCGAGCGACGGAGTGAGCGAACTCACGCTCTTCCTCACGTTCCTGAAGGACGCGGCGCTGTCGCTCGGTGGCCTCGGCGCGCTGCCGCTCATCCGCCAGGATCTCATCGCCACGGGACTCGCGACCGACACGCAGGTCGTGCAGGCTCTGGCCATCGGGCGGCTCTCCACGGGCCCGAACGGTCTGTGGATCGTGAGCCTGGGCTATCTCATCGCTGGGTGGCTCGGCGCGGTCTTCGCGCTCATCGCGTGCGTCCTTCCCCCCCTCGTGATGATCCCGGCCACCGACCTGTCGCGCCGTTTCCTGCTCACGACGCCATTCGCCGGCTTCGTGCGCGGCGCGTCGCTCGCGACCGCGGGACTGCTTATCGCGACCGGGGTCGCGTTGATCGCGCCCGACACCGCGACGGTCGCGCCATGGCAGCTCGTCGTCGGCGCGGCGGCCGCGGTGCTGACCTACCAGGGCCGTATCCATCCCGGCGTCGTCGTCATCGGGGGCGCCTTTGCGGGCGTCGTCCTGGCTCGCTAGCCTGCCCGCCGCGTTACGTCCGCATTACCTCCATAGAATCCGCCGAACATGACGGCGCTCGAGTTGATCACCCTGCTGTCGCAAGCGATCTACGTGGTGATCTTCCTGGCCGTCGGATACCGGTATCTGCGTGCACGAACGCCCGCGCATCTCGACATGACAGTGTTCTTCGGCATCCTCGCGTTCGTCGTCGTCGAATCGCGGATCGCGACGGCCGCCGGCATCGTCCCGCCTGAGTGGTTCACCGATTCGGTCATCGCGGCAGTCATCGCGCTGCCGTACATCCTGCTTCGGCTGGTGGACGACTTCACCGTCGTGCCGCGAAGCATCAAGCGCGGGGCTGAGGTCCTGCTTATCGCGGCGGTCGCCGCGGTGTACGTGCTGCAGGGACCGACCCTGCCGCCGGTCTACGTATTCCTCATCGTCGGCTACATCGCGGGATTGTCGTTCTACTGCGGATTCCGCTTCTTCCGCTCGGCCATCCGCGCCAAAGGGGTCACACGGCGTCGCATGCAGGCCATCAGCCTCGGCACGGCCCTCTTCGCGCTCGACATCCTGGCGGCCGGCATAGGCGGTCAGATGAGCGATCCATGGAAGACGATCCTCGCAGCGGTCGGGCAAGTCCTCGGCCTCGCCGCCGCGATCTCATGGTTCCTTGGCTTCGCGCCGCCGGCGATCCTTCGACGCGCGTGGCAGGCGCCCGAGCTTCGTCAGTTCCTCGCACGCGCAGCGAACCTCCCCCGCCTTCCCTCGACTCGCGACATCGTGCGCGAGCTGGAACGAGGCGCGGCCGCGGCGACTGGCTCCGACGCTCGGATCGGTGTCTGGGACGAGGACATCTTGAAGATCCGCTTCTGGCCGCCCACGGGCGAGCCAGTCGATGTCGAGCCGGGCCGCTACTTCTCGGGCCGGGCATTCAAGCAGCAGAAGACGCTGTTGAGCGCCCAACCCATGCGGGACGACCCCCAAGGGGCCGACGCGTACCGTGCCGCGAAAGTCGGCGCGATCATCGCGACCCCCATCACCGCTGGCGAGAAGCGCCTGGGCGTGTTGGTCCTCTACGCCGAGCGACCGCCGATCTTCGCCGTCAGCGACTCCGAGCTGTCGCAGCTCCTCGCGGATCAGGCCGCGGTGGTCCTGGAGAGCCGAGCGCTCATCGATCACGCCGCGCGCGTGCGCGCGCGCGAGGAGGCCGCGCGGCTGAAGGAGGACTTCCTATCAGCGGCCGCGCACGATCTGAAGACACCGCTCACGACGGTGGTCGCGCAGGCGCAATTCCTCGAACGCAAGGCGACGCGCGATCCATCGGCGCCTTCGGATCTGGCGGGGCTGCAGCGCATCGTGCGGGAGGCACAGCGGCTGTCAGCGCTCGTGACCGACCTGCTCGATGCCGCGCGCATGGAGCAGGGCCGTCTCGTGGCCGACCGCGAGCCGATGGATCTCGGCACACTCGTCTCGTCAGTTGCGACGCGCCAGCGGCCAGGAGCGCATCGCGTCGACGTGGATGTGAGGGGCGCGGTCGTCGGCAACTACGACGGCCGCCGGATCGAACAGCTACTCGAGAACCTCATCGAGAACGCGAGCAAGTACAGCCCGGAGGCCACGCCCGTGAACGTGAACGTGTGGCAGCAGGACGGCGAGGCGCGCATCACGGTCCAGGATCAGGGGATCGGCATCCCGGCGGCCGATCTTCCGAGGATCTTCGAGCGCTTCTCGCGCGCGTCGAACGTAGACGACCGAAAATTCCACGGGATGGGCCTGGGCCTCTATATCTGTCGCGGCATCGTCGAGGAGCACGGCGGACGCATCTGGGCCGAAAGCGAGATCGGGAAGGGATCGACGTTCCACGTCGCACTCCCGCTCGGAGAAGAGAGGAGACTCAACTAGATGATCGAAGTTTCGGAGGGATTCGGTGACAGTGGTGACGCGCCGGGTCTACGTCCGGCGAGCAGCGCGGGCAAGGCCGGCGAGCGCGCCGGTACGCGCGTGCTTGTCGTCGACGATGACCCTTCCATCCTCGACACGGTCACCTCGATCCTGACCAGTGAGGGTTTTCAAGTGATGGCGGCGAGCGGTGGAAAGCAGGCGCTCTCACTCCTTCACAGCTGGCACCCGACCCTCGTGCTCCTGGACATGCGCATGCCGATCATGGATGGCTGGGCGGTCGCTCGCGCGATGCAGGAGTCTGGCTCGAAAGTGCCGATCATCGTCATGACCGCCGCCGAGAGCGCGAAGCGCTGGGCCGACGAGATCGGGGCAGCGGGGCACCTGGCAAAGCCGTTCGCACTCGATGAATTGCTCGAATGCGTCGAGGAGCACAGCGGACCGCGCCGCACGAACTGAGCGCTACGCCTCGGGTTCGCTGCTCCCGCCGCCCATGGCCGCCGCGATCGCGAGGTCCTGCGGCCGGATCTTCTTCGGATCGAACTTGCGGACGCTCGCGGTCATGCGGGTGAGCGCCTCGGCGAGCGACATCGGCGGACCGGCGCCCTTCTTCTGCGGGATCCAGCGCACTGGATTGCAGCGTGCGACCACGACCTGACGCAGGTACGGGCTCTTCATGCCCATCTCCTGCAGCTCCTTGACGTGCGCGGTCACGCGATCGTCGATGTCGAGGAGGCGGACGGCCCATTGCTCGCGCTGGCGGAGTGACTTCGGGAGCGCCTGATCGAGGAAGACGTCGACGCGGCGCAGCATCGAGTTGTACGAGGACCCGGAGAAGCGATCGCGCGTCTCGTACGCGCATCCGAGCGTGAGGAAGGGCGCCGACTCGAACGACGTGGCGTGGTCGGTCTCCTTCGAGCGCGGCTGCTCCTTCGCGAGCGAACGTGCCATGCGGATCACTTCAAGGCTGCGGTCCCGCAGGTTGTGCGCCTTCTCGGTGTTCAGCGCGAGGATCCGATACGCGAGCGCGGGGTCCGCTGTCGCGAGCACGGTGATGGCGCGCTGCCCAAGGGAGCGCGCCGCGGCGATGCGGTGGCGTCCGTTCGGGCTGAGGAACCCCTCGTCCCCGACGATCGCGATCACCGGATCGAGGAACGCGCCGGTGTCGCGAATGGCGCCGGCGAGCCGCTCGGCATGCGTGCGCGACAGGTCACGTTGGAACGAGGTCGCTTCGACCGATCCGATCGGGATCGACGCGAGGACCAGCGAGGTGCCGCCGTAGGGATCGCGGTAGGCGGCCAAGGCGGTGCCCTTCAGCATCGCGATGCGCGCCACGACATCGGCGACCGACACGTCGTCAAGCCCGAGGGCCGTCGCGGACGCCTCTGGTCCGCGAGGCTCTGCAGGCCCACGTCGCTTACGCGTCGTGCTGGCCTTCGCTTTCGCGCCCGTCGTCTTCGTCGTTGCGGTCTTCTTCACGACGGTCTTCTTCGCTGGCACGTCGGTCACTCTACCCGCGCGTCGGGAAACTCGCGATCGCCTGGCCGAACGGCCGCATCGCGTTTGCGCGGCCGAGAGGGCGCCTGTTGCAGCTGCGACGCGAAGCGATGGTCGTCGGCGCCGATGCGGCGTAGGACCCAGTCGATATCGACTCGCACGCCCCGCCGCGTGAAGTACGCACCAAGTGACTCGATGTCGCGGACGAGCAGGTCGCGCGCGGCGGGATGAACGATGGTGTCGACCGTCTGGGAGAAGTCGATGAGTACCGGACGCTCGCGCCACCAGAGCACGTTGTATGCGGAGAGATCGCCGTGCACCCGATCGGCGGCGATCATCACCGTCAGCTCTTCGACCAGCTCGTCCCAGACACGCTGCGCCGTGCGCGCGTCGAGATCCACCGCGGACAGACGCGGCGCGGCCTGCTCGCCATCGCCGATGAACGCCATGCGGTAGCCGTCCTCGAGCAGCTCCGCCGGCGGCGGCACCGTGACGCCCGCCTCATGGATGTGCACGAGGTTCAACCACTCGTTCGCGATCCAACGTGAGTGGCGTGCCTCCTGTCCGAAGCGCGTGTTCTTCTTCATTGCCCTCCCCTCACGGCGCGGGCTGTTTCCCCAGACCCCGGCGTACGTCGAGGTGGCTTTGAACAGCCGCCGCTCACGGGCCAGGAATCGCTTTTCGGCGAGCAGCACGGTACGGCCGTCGCCCCGACGGGCGACGAGATGGACCTCGCTCTCTTTACCGGTCTTCAGGATCCCGAGCTGGTCGTGCCGCTCTCCGGGCGGGAGCCAATCCCGTTCGAAGAGCCGTGGTCCGGGCATGCGTCCTCCAGGGGACGGACTACATGAGCGCGCGCACGTACGGCGAAGGCCGCCGCCTGGGGTTAGTGCGGGGTCGGCTAGCGGAGGCCGGCGCTGGTGTGACGTGCTCTGTGAACACTCATGTCCGGCCTCCTTCTGTGCGTCACCGTGCGGTGCTCGGCCATCGTAGCGCGAGGGATCGGTCCTGCCTAGGCTACCGACGCGGCGAGGGAGACGCCGCCTGGCCCTGGCGAATCGGAGCCTGCGGGATGAGGAGGTCCTGGCCAAAGATCTTCGATCGCGGATTCGCATCGATGAACGCAAGGATCCCGTTCACGAGACCGGTGGCGATCACGTCTGGCTTCTTCACTAAAAGGCCGCGGTCGTCGTCATTCGAGAGGAAGCCCAACTCGATTATCGCTGCCGGCGTGAAGGGCGAGGTCGCGTGCTGATAACGCGACCAGTTAAATGCAAAGTACTGAGTCATCCCTCGCGAAATGTGCTCAGAGTCATACGCCATGCCCGTCGCCGTTGCATACGTGTCCTTGATCGTGCTGAGCAGCTTGTCCTCGTACGGTCCGCGCCGCGAGCCGTGGGCCATCTTGAATCCGCTCAGCTCGCCCACACCATCGCCGTCGCAGTGCAGGGCGATGAATACGTCCGCGAGATAACCCTCAGGGACGGTGGCGGGGAGAATGTCGACCTTGATCCCCTGCGCGGTGAGCAACGTCGCCATGCGGTCAGCGATCTCCATCGTGACATCAACCTCGCTGTAGCCAGCCCAGCTCGTCCCAGTCTGGGCGAGGATGCGCGTGCCGTACTCCTTCGGGACTTCATCGGTCTGCCAGTGGCCGACCTGGATGCCCACGCGCCGCGGCTCGTTCACGTCGATCTTTGGTTTGGGGATGCGCACGAGCCCCTGCTGGATGATCGCGCCGCCCGGCGGCGCGAGCGCGACGGGCGGAGCGGTGAGATCCATCTCCGGCGGCTCGTCGGGATCCGGCTCGACCGCGAGTGGGAGCGGGCCACCAGCCGGGACCTTCTGGCCGACCGTCGCGGGATCCTGACCGAACAGCGGAACGCCGCATGAGATCGCGACCGCCGCCGCGACCGAGACCGCCGCGACGAGCAGCACGAACATGCGCGGCATTTCGCGAAGCCTAAGGACTACGCGGTGCGTGAGGCGGTGGTCAAGAGCGCAGGCACCGCCTTCACGACGTCAGCGATGAGCGCTTGCGCGCCGACGATGTTGGATTCCGCGCCGGAGTGCATGTTCAGCACGCCCTCGTCGATCCCGTCGTGTACTCGGCCCGCATCCCTGTCATACACGACACGATTCGAAGGGTTTCGCCCATCGAACCAGGCGCGCGCTTTCGTCCTGAGATCGGCGAAGAGCGGATCCCCGGTCAGCGTCGCGAGCCGGTCGACCGAATAGATCGCCGACGCGACGCCATACGGCTGGACGACGGGCTCATCGAAGCCGCTCTCGATCAGCGGGGCGAGGTATGCGAGCGCGCTCTGCCGCGCAATGTCGAGCAGGTCCGCGCGCCCAAGCAGCGCGCCAGCCTCCGCCAGGACGCCCTCCTGGATGTGGCCCCACAAATGTGGAGCGGCCGCGTCGGGGTTGTCGAGGAGGATCGCGCCGCGCCGTAATGCGGCGATCTCGTCGGCCCAGCGGCTCAGCTCCGGTCGCATCTCGGACATGCGGCCCGCGCCGATGAGCTCGATCGTCGTCAGCGCATGGATCGAACGGATATCCGGCGGCACGTCGCGCATCTCGCGGATCGGCGCGAGGCCGCGAGCCGTCGCAGTGACGGCCCGCTCGTCCCCCAGCACGGTCGCGGCCTTCGCGAGAGCGCGAACGCCGCGTGCGTGCCAGAATCCGCCGCCCGGGAACGAGGTCGGGCCCGTCGTGTTCCGGCGGCCGTCCCAATCCCAGATGAAGTTCACGAACAGGCCGTCGTCCTGCTGCATATAGAGGAGGAAGTCGACGAGCCCTTCGGCGCGAGAGCGCAGCGGCGGCAGGTGGGTCGCCTCCCATAGATCGAGGTAGAGCACCACGGCGCGCGCCGCGTCATCGACGCAGGCAACACCCTCGTAGCCAAGATCGGCGGCTGGGAACGTGCGGTCGGTCGCGTCTGCATACACCGCGATCGCGCACGCATCCGGGCCCGCCGCTGCCACGGGCCGCGAGAGATGCTCGAGCTGGCCGAGCATCAGACGGTGACGAGACGCTCGGTGGAGCCGTGCCATGGCTCCAGGCTCTCGACGATGTCGTCGACGGCGAAGTCGGCGGCGGCGATGACCGAGTCCGCCGCGCCGTAGTACATGCGGATCTGACCGCCGCCAAGATCGACGTGGCCGCATGAGAACACGGTGTCGTTGAACAGGCCCATGCGCTCGAATGGCTCGGTCGGCTCGAGGATCGGTGAGGGCGAACGCGCGAGCACCTTGCGCGGATCGTAGGGATCGAGCAGCAGCGCGCCCATCGCATACGTCGTGTTGCGGTCGACGCCGTGATACAGCTCGACCCAGCCGTGGTCAGTGAGGAACGGCACGGCCGAGGCGCCGGTCCGCAGCTCGTCCCAGTAGCCCCAGCGCGGGAGCGCGAGCGTCTCGTGCCGGCCCCAGTCGGTGAGGTCGTTGCTGAAGGCGATCCAGATGCCGAAGATCCGGCTGAACGACTGCGGCATCGGGCGCGTGAGGGCGACGTAGTCATTCCCGATCTTGCCTGGGAAGATCACGACATCCTTGTGGTCGGGCAGGAAGATCACGCCCTCGCGGTCGAATGTCTTGAAGTCGGTCGTCGTCGCCATGCTGGTGGTGATCCCCCAGCGCGAGACGGACACGTACGTGATGTACCAGGTGCCGTCGATCAGCGTGGCACGCGGATCCTCGACCCCGTACTCCTCGAGATCGGTGTGCGGCGCGATCGCGGGGGTGTCATCGACGGTGAAGTGCACGCCGTCACGGCTGCGCGCGACACGGAGATGCGAGATCTGCGCGAGGAAGTCGATGTAGCCGTCGTTGACCGTCCGGAGAAAGCCGGTGCTGTTGCGGTAGCGGATCGACCGCGGATCGCGCAGGTCGAGTCCCGGCAGATCCCTCGGGATGTACGCCACGACCACCTTTGGCGGGTTCTGATGCGTGTCGAGGAAGCACATGCCGACCAGCTCCTGGTCGCGATGACGCGCCGGCAAGGGATGGAGAATCGGGTGTGGCTGATCCAGGTCCAGCGTGAGCGCGTTCGGACCCGGCTTCACGTCGGTGCGCGGCCGCTCGGCGACGCGGAGAAGCAGGATGATCTCATCGCCGACGCGCGCGGCTGCGGCATTGAAAACGCTCACGACCTCGAGCTCGGGCAGGGACGGGCGCACATCGCGAGCCGTGAGGATCGGGTTCTCCGGGAGTCGCCGTCCGAGATTCATGCGGTCGGGACTGTCGCATCGGCGGTCGGGTGGATCCCCGTCGCGCGGGCGTCGAGCACATCGTGCATCAGCGCGAGCACGCGACGCCCGATGGCCGGCCAGGCCATCTCTTTGCCGTACTCGTATGCACGGGCCTCGAGACGTTGTTTCGCCCCTGGATTCGCGAGCACGCCCGTCACCGCCTCGGCGATCGCGGCCGCGTCGCGGAAGGGAACGAGGATGCCGCGACCCTCGGACAGCACCTCGCGCGCGTGAAGATATGGCGTCGAGACGATCGCCTTTCCCGCGCCGAGCGCGTAGGCGAGCGTGCCGCTGGTGATCTGGTTCGGGTCGAGGTAGGGCGTCACGTAGACGTCGCTCGCCAGGAGGTACTCGACGACCTGACGCTGGGTCAGGTACTCGTTCACGAACTTCACGTGCCCCGACATCCCCACACGCTTCGCGACATCGACGAGCGAGTTGCGGTAGGACTCACCCTGCTTTCTCTGGAGCTCCGGGTGCGTCTGGCCCACGATGAGATAGAGCGCGCTCGGATACGCGGCGACGATCGCGGGCAGCGCTTCGATCACGTATTCGAGGCCCTTGCGCGGGTCGACGAGTCCGAAGGTCGAGATGATCTGCCGCCCTTCGACACCGAGCTGCTTCTTCAAGACGCGGCGACCGCGCGGCTCGATCGCGGGCATGCCGTGCTCGATGACCACGGGCTCCTTGGTGATCCCGTAGACGTCCCTCAACAGGCGCGCGGCAGTCTGGGCCATGACCACGATCACGTCGCTTCGGTCGGATGCGTTACGGAGGACCTCGCGCATCCACGCCGACGGCTCCGGGAGCACGGTATGGAACGTCGTGACGACGGGCTTTGTCAGGATGTCCAGGAAGATCTTGAGGTTGTCGTCATATACGCCGTCGCGATCCACGCCGTACAGGCCGAACTCGTGCTGCACGTTGACGATGTCGACGTTGGACGCGTTGATCGCGAGGGCCGCATCGCGATACGTCTCCGGCTCTTCCTGCCGGATGCGCCACCGGACATCCGGACCGTAGGCTCGGGCGGCATTCGGCTCATCGATCGCAGCCTGCAACGTGCGCACGCTCGGATCCGCGGCCTTGACGGCGGCGAGCAAGTCGCCCGTGAACGTGGCAATGCCGCAGCGCCGGGGCATCGCGGAAGCGATGAAGGCGATGCGCAGCGGGGCCGGCTCGGTCGGGCGCTTCGTTGGGGCAACGCGATAGTTGTCTGTAGAGAACATCGGTGACTCCCTCTGCCGCAAGGCGCGTGCCGGAAAGCTGAGTTACGCCTCGGTTGGTAGGTCGGCTCCCACCCAAGAGCTGAAACCGCCGCGCAGGTTCGCTGCGGCGATGCCGTGGCGCTCCAAGATGCTCGCGGCCAAGCTTGAGCGTACACCAGAGGCGCAGTACAGGATGATGTCTCGCCCGGCGGGCAACTCAGCGAGCCGCCCCTCGAGC
This sequence comes from Chloroflexota bacterium, assembly GCA_031394155.1. GTDB lineage: Bacteria > Chloroflexota > Limnocylindria > P2-11E > P2-11E > CF-39. The sequence goes on from JANMWW010000288.1 coordinate 34,865, forward strand.
TGCTCGTAAGGGATGTGCAGCGCGCCCGGCGCATGCGCGTCCTCGTACTCGGAGACCTCCCGCACGTCGACAAGTTGCGCACCCGTTTCGGCAAGCACGTTCGCACTGCGCGCGTCGACGGTGCGAACGCGCGCGAGCTCCTCGCCCGTATCCGGGATCGCGTCTGCGATACCCCGCACCTCATCGAACCCGATCGTCGCGAGCTCTCGTCGCAGTCCCCGCGCGGCAACGGCATCGGTCGTGAGCAGGATCATGGGACTGCCAAAAGGCACGACGGCCCCGACCCGCACCGCGAAGGAGTCGTTGCCCACGACGTTCAGCGCGCCACGACGATGTCCCATCGCGAACACGTGCGGCGCCCGCGGATCGATGAGCGTCACGCCGTCCGGCAGCGGATCGCGAAGCCGCGAAAGCGGTTCGGACGGCGCGGCCTTCGCGCCGCGATTGTTGAGCGCGCGGATCTGCGGGTAGTACGCCGGCGCGACCGGCAATCCATGGCCGATCGCCGCGTGGAATCGCTCGAAGTCGCCGGCCGCCGCCAGCGCGACGTCGTTGTGCCGCCGCTCGAAGCCGAGTGTCGTCCACCGCGAGCTCGCGACCGCTGACGACGCGCAAGCGCTGCCGCCGCCGTGCGTCGGGAAGACGGCGATGTGATCTGCGAGCGGGAGGATGCGATCGCGGAGCGTGTCATATGCCGCGCGCGCGAGCTGCTCCTCGAGCTCGGGACCGAGCAGATCGACACGCGCGATGTGGCCCACGAGCAGCGCGCCTCCGCTGAACAGGTACTGCGGATCCTCCGCGCGACGAAGGTCCGCGACGATGAACGCGACGTGCTCCGGTGTGTGGCCGGGCGTAGCGACGCACGCGACCCGCAGAGCGCCGACATCGATGTGATCGCGGTCGCCGAGCGAGACGTGCGGATAACCGACGCTCGCGTCTGCGCCGGTCACGACGGTGATCGGCCGCAGGGTCGCGAGGGACGGCGAGCCTGCCACGTAATCGTTGTGCACGTGGGTCTCGAACGAATGCGTGATCAGCACGCCGAGCGCGGCGGCACGCTCGAGGTATGGAGCAAGATGCCGGTCCGGGTCTACGAGAAAAGCCACACCCTCGTCCGGGTCGGCGACGAGGTAGGAAGCGTGACCGAGACCCGGATCGAAGAACTGCTCGAGGAGCATGGCTAGGGCGCCGCCGCGAACCCCAGCGCCCTGGGCAGGATCGTTCCGACGGTGAATCCGCCTATCGCGGCGAACGCGACCAGCGCGACGATCTCCAGACCGGATGCGATCGGGTTGCGCCCGGTGAGGCGCGCCTTGAAGACGCCGAGCGCGAACATCGCGATCGCCGACAGAACGATCGCCACGATGACGGCGGGCGCTACTGGAAGCACGAAGAAGGGTGCGATGGGGATCAGCGACGCGATGGCGAACGTCACCGCGAGGATCAACGCACCCTGGAGCGCGCTGTGGCCCTCCGCCACCGTGATGCCGAGCTCATACACGACCAAGGTCTACAGGAGCACGTTCGGCTTGCGCGCGAGCTCTGCCGCGACGCGCTCCGCCGCATCAGCCGGGAGACCTTCCTGCTCGAGCAGCATCGCGACCTCCGCCTCCGATTCGCCTGGACGGTCGCGGACCTCCTCGCGCTCGCGTTGGATCTGCGCGTTGAAGATCTCGCGCTGGCTTCGGGACGACATGTATTCGCCCGCGGCCATCGAGATGATCTCGGCGACGGCCGCGGCAAGCCCGGCTACGAGCACCGCGTACGAGTTCGCTGTGGCGGTGGCGACGGTGATGACGACGATGAGGATGCTCGCAACGCCATCTTGTGTGCCGAAGATCGCCTCACGCGTCTCGCTGAGGTTGTCCGCCTCCCGGCGCTCATCGGCAAGGTGTCGTTCGAGCCAGGCCCGATCGAGGTGACGCCCCTCGTCGGTCCGCTCCGCGGCGCCCATTAGATGACGCGCCCGGGGTTGCCGGCGCCGTCGATCAACGGGAGTCCGGCTTTCGACCACGCCGTGACGCCGCCGTCCAGGTTCTCGGCGTCATACCCAAGCTGTTTCAGTCCGCGCACCGCCGCGGCGCTGCGGGACCCGCTGCGGCAGACGGCGAGGATCGGACGCCCTTTCGTCAACTCGCCGACTCGGCCGCTCAGCGCGCGGAGCGGGATGTGGCGAGCCCCCTCGATGTGTCCGGCCTGCCATTCATCATCCTCGCGAACGTCGAGGAACTCGCGCTCGTCCTGCACCTGGCGGGCATCGACAGCGTTCACAGCCTCATTCTGCCGCGCATGGGGCAACGACCGCACAATGTCGTCATCAGACCGCCATATCCCACTGACATCGTTCCGCTGATCCCGGAATTCCTGAACCGCCGACGCCTGGGATTCACGTACGCGTTGCGGGTGCTGGAGGAGCTCGGGATCGATCGGCCGACGTATGCGTTCGTCGTCTCAGGCGTCGCGCTCCAGAGCGACGACGGCGCACGCCTGCAGGACCTGTTCAATCCGTATCCGACGACGTTCGATCAGTGGGATGCCGCGGCCGCGTCCGCCCGCGGCGCCGGTCTGGCCGAGGACGTCGGAGGCCGGTGGCGGATCACGCCGAAAGGCCGCGAGCTGTTCACAAAGGTCCGGCGCGAGGCCGATGCATACCTCGCCACGCTCCAACCGATCCCCGCGAAAGACATCGTGCATCTCGCCGCGCAGCTCGCGCGCGCGCTGGTCGCGATCGAGTCGTCCGGCCTTCCCTTCGATCACATGACGCGCAACGCGCGCCTCCGCGGTGACGGTAGGGTCCCGATGGTCGCGCTCGAGAACGCGCTCTTCGGACTGTGGAACGCGCGGGACGACAGCCATATGTCGTCGTGGCGCGAGGCTGGTTTCGACGGCCCCACGTTCGACGTCCTCACCCGCGTGTGGCGAAACGAAGCCGCAGACGACGACGAGCTCGCGAAGAAGATCCCGGGGCAGCGCGAGGGCGACGTGCGCGCTGCGTTGTCGCGCTTGCGCGTCGAGGGCTACGTTCGCTCGGACGCTCTGGCGACAACGGAACGCGGCGCGGGTGTGCGCCAGCAGGTCGAGGGTGAGACCGACCGAAGGTTCTTCGAGCCCTGGCCGGACGACCTCGGGGCGGAAGCACCGCGGCTGGGCGATCGGCTTCGCGCGATCAACCAGGCGCTCGCGCCCGCCCCCTAGCTCCTCAGGCCTGCGACCGTCCCGTTACATATGGCACGAATAGTGCGAAGCGTCCTGTTACGTGATCGAGCCACAACGCGCCCCCGCCATGACGGCCCGTCAGACGGCGAAGGTGATGATCGTCGAGGACGACCATGACATCGCCAGGCTCGTGGCCGATGTCCTCGCTGAAGAGGGTTACGCGACCGAGGTCGTCACCGATTCCCGTCAGGCGCTGGATACGTTCGAACGTGTGAAGCCTGACGTCGTAACGCTCGACGTGATGATGCCAAGCCTCGATGGGATCAGCCTCTGTCTCGAGCTCCGCCGCAACAGCGAGGTGCCGATCCTCTTCATCTCAGCGCGCAAGGACCCTCCGGACCGTGTTGTGGGCCTGCGCATCGGCGCTGATGACTACATGTCAAAGCCGTTCGACACCGACGAGCTCGTCGCGCGCATCGAAGCCCTGCTCCGCCGATCGCACATGTCGAAGGATGCGAATACCGCGCAGCAGATCCGCTTCGGGCGCTTCGTCATCGACCTCGGCAGCGTCCAGGCCGTCGCCGGACAGGGGCAGGTGCAGCTCACGCCGACCGAGTTCAAGCTGCTGCGTACGCTCGCGGCCGATCCCGGTCACGTTTTCACGCGCGACGATCTGCTCACCGGTGTGTGGGGCTACGAGCCCGGCTCTGATACGCGGCTCGTCGATGTGCACGTCGGCCGGCTTCGCAAGAAGCTCGAGGACGCGAAGGTGATCGAGGTGCAGATCGAGACTGCGCGCGGCTTCGGTTACCGGCTGGTCGACGCGACCCGATCTTCCCGCTGAACCGCGCGCCGAGCACGCACTGCGGCCGCAAGATCGTCCAGCGCGCCCACTGTTTCATCCCATCCGATGCACGCGTCGGTGATCGATTTTCCAAAGACCAATCCCTCGCGCCCTCCCGACTCGGGTAGGTCCTGCCTCCCCGCCACGAGGAAGCTCTCCACCATCACGCCGACGATCCCGCGCTGACCGGCTGCGATCTGCGCCGCGAGGTCTTTGATCACGTCGAGCTGCTTGGTGTGGTCGCGCTCGCTGTTCCCGTGACTGGCGTCGACCATGACGCGCTCCGCGACGCCGGCTGCGACGAGTTGCTGAAGGACCTTCGCGATGCTCGCGCGATCGTAGTTCGGTCCGCGCGCGCCACCCCGCAGGATGACGTGGCACTCGTCATTGCCCCGAGTGATGACGATCGCAGCGAGGCCCTGCTCGGTCACGCCGAGGAACCGGTGCGGGTATGCGGCGGCGCTGCACGCGTCGATGGCGATCTGGACGGTGCCGCCGGTGCCGTTCTTGAAGCCGATCGGCATCGAAAGTCCCGACGCGAGCTCACGGTGCACCTGGCTCTCAGTCGTGCGCGCGCCGATCGCGCCCCACGCGACGAGGTCCGAAGTGTATTGCGGCGAGATCGGATCTAGGAACTCGCAGCCCGCGGGCAATCCCAGCTCCACCAGATCCAAGAGGAGGCGTCGCGCGAGACGGACGCCCTCACCGATGCGGAACGATCCATCCAGGCGAGGGTCGTTGATGAGGCCCTTCCAGCCGACGGTCGTGCGCGGCTTCTCGAAGTAGACGCGCATCACGATCCGCAGATCGGGCGCGAGCCGCTCGGCGAGCGCCCGCAGCCTGCGACCGTATTCGAGCGCCGCGTCGAGATCGTGCACCGAGCACGGCCCGGCCACGACGACGAGCCGATCATCCCCGCGATCGAGGACCGCGGCGATCTCCGAGCGCCACCCAGCGACAGCGCGGGCTCCTGGCTCCGACAGCGGCAGCTCATCGATGAGCACCGCGGGCGTTATCAGCGGGCGATATCCGAGAACGCGAACATCGCGGGTCTTTAGCGGGTCCAACACTCCTCCGTCCTTGGGAAATACATTACGGGCCATGCCCCTCTACGCATACCGCGGAAAGCGTCCGCAGGTCGCGCCGGACGCGTTCATCGCACCGACCGCGGTGCTCATCGGGGACGTCACGGTCCGCGCAGGCGCGTCGGTCTGGTTCGGGACGGTGCTGCGTGGTGACATGGATCGCATCGACATCGGCGAGCGCTCGAACGTGCAGGACAACTCGACGATCCACACGGATGAGCAGGAGCCGACGATCATCGGCGCGAACGTGACCATCGGCCATATGGCGCTGGTGCACTCTTCTGTTGTCGAGGGCAACGTGCTCATCGGCCAGGCCGCCGTGCTCGTGGGACGCAATCACGTTGGGACCGGCACGATCATCGGTGCCGGCGCGGTGCTGCCGGAGGGCTTCAACGCACCGGAGCGCACGCTCGTGCTGGGCGTCCCCGCAAAGGTCGTCCGCGCGGTCCGCGCCGAGGACGAGCGCTGGACGATCGGCGCTGCCGCGCACTACGTCGAGCTCTCCGCCTGGTATCGCGAGAACCTCACGGAGATCCGATGACCACACTGCGCCTGACCGGACAAGACCTCACCATCGGCGACGTCATCGCGGTCGCGCGGCGCGGCGTCGCGGTCGCGCTCGATCGCGGTGCCGAGCATCGCGTGAACGACGCTGCCAAGGTCGTCGCGGAGCTGGCGAAGGGCGACGCCGCGATCTACGGGGTGAACACGGGTTTCGGTGATCTCTCGACGGTGCGGATCCCACACGATCGGCTGCGCGACCTTCAGCAGAACCTCGTCCGCAGCCATGCCGTCGGCGTCGGTGATCCGCTTCCCGATGACGTCGTTCGCGCGATCTTGCTCCTCCGAGCCAACAACCTCGCCCCCGGGCGCTCGGGGGTGCGCAAGAGCGTGATCGATCTGCTCTGCGATCTCCTCAACAACGGCGTGCATCCGGTGATCCCGATGCACGGCAGCGTCGGCGCTTCAGGGGATCTCGCGCCGCTGGCGCATGCGGCGCTCGTCCTCATGGGCGAGGGCGAGGCGTTCGTGGACGGCGTGCGGATGACGGGCGCGGACGCGCTGAAGAAGGAGGGACTGCACGCGATCGAGCTCGGGCCAAAGGAAGGCCTCGCACTCCTCAATGGGACGCAGGTCATGACGGCGATCGGCTGCCTCGCGCTGCACGACGCCGAGGTGCTCGCGACCAGCGCGGACATCATCGGGGCGATGTCGGCCGAGGCGCTGCGCGCGACCGACACCGCATGGGACGAGGCGCTTCACGCGGCGCGTCCGCATCCGGGTCAGCAGACCGTCGCGGCAAACCTGCGGGCACTCATGGCCGGCAGCCCGAACGTCGCATCGCACCGCACGGGTGATACGCGCGTACAGGATCCGTATTCGATCCGCTGCATGCCGCAGGTGCACGGCGCGTCGCGCGACGCGCTCGCGTACGTGCGGCGCGTCCTCGAGATCGAGATCAACGCAGTCACGGACAATCCGCTCGTCTTCGCGGAGGAACGCCGCATCGTCAGCGGCGGCAACTTCCACGGCCAGCCGGTCGCGATCGCGCTCGACACGGCGACGATCGCCGTCGCGGAGCTCGCCGACATCAGTGAGGCGCGCATCGATCGAATGACGAACGGGCACACCAGCGGACTTCCAGCGTTCCTCAGCCCAGATCCGGGCATGAACTCGGGATTCATGGTCGCGCAGTACACGGCGGCGGCGCTCATCACGGAGAACCGCCTGCGTTCCTTCCCCGCCTCGGTCGAGTCGGTTCCGACATCGGCCGGCATGGAGGATCACGTCAGCATGGGTACGCACGCGGCGCACAAGCTCGCCGCCGTCGCGCGGAACACGCGCGATGTTCTCGCGATCGAGGCGCTCTGCGCCGCACAGGGTCTCGATCTTCTCGCCACGACAGCCGGCCCGGGCGTCGAGGACGCACGGCGGGTCGTGCGCGAGCACGTGCCCGTGCTCGGACGCGACCGCGCGCTCGCGCCCGACATCGAAGTGATCTCCGACATGATCGAGCGCGAGGTGCTCGTCGCCGGGGTGCGCGTCCGTCTTCCCGACCTCGCATGACCTCTCCCCGCGCCGTGGTCTTCGACCTGGGGGGCACCCTCGTGCACTGGCCAAAGTGGGATGAAGACGCTCCGGCGAAGTGGCGGCTCGCCTACGACGCGCTCCTCCGCGCGGACGGCGGGCGCTCGCTTCCACCGGCGGATGCATTCGTCGAGGCGATGCGCGCGGCGGAGAAGGCGCACTGGGAGCGGGTCGATCGCGAGCACTGGAGCGGTCCGCCCACCGGACTGGTCGCCGACGGCTTTCGGCGGCTCGATCTGCGCGTGGACGATGACCAGCTGCTGGCGACGCTCGACGGCTACGCGCGCGCGATCGCCGGCTGGTCCACCGTGTTCCCCGACTCGCGCGACACGCTCATCGTTCTGCGCGAGCGCGGGTATCGCCTCGGGCTGCTCTCGAACACGTGGTGGGCAGCGGAGTGGCATAACGCCGACATCGCGGCGCACGGTCTTGCGGATCTACTGGACGAGCTCCTCTACACCTCCGACCAGCCGCATTCCAAGCCGCACCCCAGCGTGTTCCGCGAGATCAGCGCGCGACTCGGAGTCGAGCCCGCCGCTTGCGTGATGATCGGCGACCGCCAGATCGACGACGTCGCCGGAGCGAAGCGCGCGGGGATGCGCGGTGTCTGGCGGCGCAACGATTCCGGATTCCCCAACGCAGACACCCAGCCGGACGCGGTCGTTGACCGCCTGTCGGAGCTGCCGGACCTGCTGCGGAAATGGGGAGGCGCGTGAAACGGTGCGCCTGGGCGAGCCACGAACCTCTTCTGTCGTATCACGACAGGGAGTGGGGCACTCCGCTGCACGATGAGCGAAAGCTGTTCGAGTTCCTGATCCTCGAAGGCGCTCAAGCCGGACTGTCGTGGGAGACGATCCTCCGCAAGCGCGACGCCTACCGAAAGGCGTTCGATCGCTTCGATCCGAAGAAGGTCGCGCGCTACACCGCGCGAGACGTCACGCGGCTCATGAAGGACGCGGGCATCGTGCGGAACGGCGCGAAGATCATTTCGGCCATCGAGAACGCGACGGTCTTTCTCGAAGTTCAGAAGGAGCACGGCTCCTTCGATCGGTACCTCAGTGAGTTCACCGACGCGGCCATCCTCTCAAAGGATCTCCACAGGCGCGGCATGCGATTTGTTGGCCCGACGATCGTGGAGTCGTTCATGGAAGCGACGGGGCGGCTCGATCATCACGAGCCGAGCTGTTTCCGCAAGAGCAAGGGCCGCGCTCCTCGTATGTGAGGAGCGCGGCCCGCGACGCAGGAGGGAGTGAGAGGGAGAGGCGGTGCTACCTAGCGGCGGCCGCGACCGGGGCCACCAAAGCCCGGACCCATCGGTCGCGTCGAGTCGACCATCTGCGTGATCCGCGCGCTGAGGTTCGCCTTCGCCTGTGTCGCCTGGTCGGCGGTGATCTTGCCGGCGGTCTGCGCCGCGTCGATCTCCGTGGTCTCGTGGGCCACGAGCGCCTGGATCAAGCCGTCCCGACCCTTGCCGCTGGTCGCCGCCGCGATCTGCGCGAGCGTCTGACCAGCCTGCAGCTTCGTGCGAAGGTCCGCGTCGGTCGTTCCGAGATAGGTCGCGGCAGCGGTGAAGTCATCGCCGCCGAAGTGCCCGCCGGGACCACCGCCCGGGCCACCGAGGCCGGGGTTCTTGGTGTCGACGAGGGTCGTGATCTCCATGGTCGCCGCCGCGGTGAGCGCGGCGATGACGCCATCGCGGGTCTTGCCGTTGGCGATCGCGACGTCCGCCAGACTCTTACCGCTAGCGAGCTCCGTCCGAAGCGTTGCCTCGGTGATGCCGATGTACGTCGCGGCAGTGGCGACGGGGTTCCTGCCACCCGCGAGCGCGCTGTTGCCCTGGACCGCGAGTGCGACATCGCCCGGGAGCGAGGCCATGACCGCCGCCGGCGTGAGGTTCGCGATGTCTCTCGGGCCGAGCGCCGCCGCGGCGATCCCGCCGGAGAGGAGCAGCGCGGCGCCGGATGCGATGAGAGCCTTGTCGAGATGCTTCATTTCTTTCGTCCTTTCGGGATCGAGTGCGCTGACATGAAGAACAACACCCGAGGGCGGCGTGAGCATGAGACCGCTCTAAGAACTCGCCGAGCTGGCCGCCTTCTTACGGCTTTCTTAGGGAGTGCTCCGTAAACTTCAGTCATGCACGTCCTCTTGGTGGAGGACGATCCCTCGGTCAGGGGCGCGGTCGAGCGGGCACTGCGGGGCGCGGGCCACAAGGTGGACCAGGTCACCGCGGGCGACAAGGGTCTCGCCGCAGCGACAGCCACCCCCTACGACGCGATCGTCTTGGACCGCGGCCTTCCGGGCCTCGATGGACTCGAGGTCTGCCGGCAGCTGCGCGCCGCGGGGAGCACCGTCCCGATCCTCATGCTGACCGCACGCGCCGCGGTCACCGAGCGGGTCGAAGGCCTCGACGCGGGCGCCGACGACTACGTCGTGAAGCCGTTCGCGCTCGACGAGCTCCTCGCGCGGCTGCGGGCCTTCGAGCGCCGTTCGCCCGCGACGGGTCAGGCGCGCGGCGTGCTGCGCTTCGAGGACCTCGAGCTCGACCGCGATGCGATGACCGCGCACCGCGCGGGACGCGAGATCACGCTCTCGCGGACGGAATACCAGCTGCTCGAGCTGTTGCTGTCGAACCCCAAGCGCGTTCTGAGCCGCGACGTGATCTTCGAAAAGGTGTGGGGCTACGACTTCGGCCCTGACTCGAACTCGCTCGACGTGTACATCGGCTACCTGCGGCGCAAGCTCGAGACAGACGGCGAGCCGCGGCTCATCCACACGGTGCGCGGCGTCGGATACGTGATGAGAGACGCATGACCTTCAGCGTTCGCGTCGCCCTCATGACCGCGATCGCCGTCGCCGTCGCGGCGATCGGTTCGACCGTGCTCATGTACTTCGTGGTGCAGACGCAGCTGCTCTCGCAGTTCGACAACACGCTGGTAGAAGCAGCGAGCGGCGTGCGCGAACAATCGACCGGCGGCCGAGGCGGTCCCGGCCGGTTCCCCGGCGGCCCGACGGGTGGCCTCTCCGGCCGCTCCGATGTCGCGGCTCAGCTGATCAACAGCACAACTGGGCAGGTGGGACGCTCTGACGCTCAACCGGTAGTAGCGCTGGTCACGCCCGAAGCCGTCGAGGTCGCAAGCGGAGCACGTTCCGCGTGGTGGTTCGATACGACGATCGAAGGCTCGCATCTGCGGGTCTACGTGGCACCGACGAATTCGAGGGGGACCGCGGTCGAGGTATGGGCCCCGCTGAACGCGATCGACAATGCGCTGGCGGAGACCCGCATCCGGCTGGCGCTCGTCGCACTTGGGGCCGTCCTCCTTGCCGGCGCGCTCGGCACGGTCGTCGCGCGCGCCGCACTGACGCCGGTCCGCCGACTCACCAACATCGTCGAGGATGTCGCACGCACGCGGAACCTCTCGCAGCGGGTGACTAGCGAGGCGTCAGGGGACGAGCTCGGTCGCCTCGCAGCATCCTTCAACGTCATGCTGGCAGAGCTTGAGACGGCGGTGCAGTCGCAGCGCCAGCTCGTCGCCGACGCATCGCACGAGCTGCGCACACCGCTGACGAGCCTGCGCACGAACCTGGAGCTCCTCGAGCGCGGCCAACCCACCGATCCGGCCGAGCGACAGCAGGTCCTCGGGGAGCTCGTCGGTCAGATGGAGCGCCTGTCGACGCTGGTGTCCGACCTCATCGACCTCGCGCGCGACGAGCAGACGCAGCTGCTAGTCGAAGACGTGCACCTCGACGCGATCGCCACCGACGCCATCGCCGAGATGCGCATGCGGTATCCGGACGTCCGCTTCGAGCTCGACCAGAGCGCGACCGCGGTCGACGTGGTGCGCGGAGTGCGCTCGCGGATCCTGCGCGCGGTGACGAACCTCCTCGACAACGCCGGGAAGTGGAGCCCAAATGGCGGCCTTGTGGAGGTCACGGTGCGCGGGAATGAGGTGACGGTGCGTGACCACGGCCCGGGCATCGCGCCAGAGGACGAGCCCCGGGTGTTCGACCGCTTTTGGCGCGCGCCCGCGGCCCGGCAGCTCCCGGGCTCTGGACTCGGCCTGGCGATCGTGAAGGACGTGGCCGACACTCACGGCGGCCGGGTGACCCTGGAGCGACCCAGCGGCGGCGGGGCATTTTTCAGACTTCGTTTGGGGAGCTCTTAACCAAAACTCAGGCAACCCCGCCCCACGCGTGTTGTCCTTGTCACATGGCAGCGCACCGCGAACCGACCAGGAAAGGCGCGGCGGCTCCCCTGATCCGCTCGAGCGTGTTCCTCCGTGGACTCGCGACCGCGACCACGCTCACGTCGCTCGGCGGCATGACGTCCTTCGCCGCGACGCACGTGCAAAACACCGCCGCGCCGCTCCAGCCGTCGGCCTCCACGACGACCGCCGTGACACCAGTGGCCACAGGAACGACCGCGACCACGACGACCCGACGATCCACCACGATCACGGGCGCGACGACCACGACGACGACCGCACGCACCAATACGAAGTCGTCGTGAGCCTCTCGGTTCTTCAGGCGGGCGAGACGCTCTGGATCGTCGCCCGATCCACCGGCGTGGCGTCGCTCATCGCGCTCTCGCTGTCACTGCTGACGGGCATGGCGCTGCGACCAAAGTCGCTCACCTGGCTCTCCACGAACCGCGCGCTCAGCGAGCTGCACGGCTACGCGACCGTGCTCTGGCTCCCGCTCGGCCTCGCCCACGTCGTCGCCCTGCTCTTCGATCCGTATGCCAAGGTCGGCCTCGCCGACCTCGTCATCCCCTTCGCGGTGTCGTACGGGACGTTCGCGATCGGACTCGGGACGATCAGCGTCGAGCTGCTCATCGTCGTGCTCGTCGCCGCGTGGTCGCGAAGCCGGCTCTCGCGAGGGCAGTGGCTCGCGTTCCACCGCCTCTCCTATGTCGCGTTCGCCGCGGCGTTCCTCCATGGGGTCCTGTCAGGCACCGACCTCGCGTACCCGTGGCTCATGGGCATCGCGTGGCTCGTTGCCGGGATCCTCACGCTCTTCGGCGTCGAGCGCATCCGACACGCGCTGCGGTCAGTGTCCGCCGCTCTCGCGTAGCGCCTAGGGCTTCCAGTCTTTCCGCGATACGTGTGCACCGACGCCCGAGTCGGCTGCGGCCGGATATTGCTCCATGCGGTCGTAGAGCCACTCGAACCATTCGAAGGCGGTCGGTGTGGCCATTCGGAATTGCCCGATGTAGCCGCGACACTTCCGCCAGGTGAGCCGCACCATACCGCCGATGAGATCGTCGGCCATGTGCAGCGGGATCGCGCGCGAGTACACGAGATAGCCCAGGTTCTCGAACTTCACGAACGTCTCGATGAGCGCCTGCTCGAGCTCGGGGCCGAGCGCGTGGATCGCGTCCGGAGTTGCGTCGTCCGCGAGCTCGAAGATCTTTCGCACGGATCGCGAGAAGAGCTCCGGCGGCTGGGTCGTCTTCATGAGCGTGAGCGCGGTCTCCTGACGCCGCTGCCGCACGAAGGCGACGAACTGGTATGCGGCGAAGATGAAGCCACCGACGACCGTGGACGTCGAGATCACCGCGAACGCGATCTGCAGCTCTGTCGGCACCGCACCCTCCGCGCGCTTCTGGAATGATGCGCTGATGCCGCGTGTCATGGCTGGTCCGGTCGAGCTGTATTACGAATCCCTGGGCGAGGGCACACCGCTGGTGCTCCAGGCGCACGACCACACGCCGTGGCTCTTCGGGCAGGCGCCGGTCTTCTCGCAGCGCTACCGGTTCCTCACCTACGACCGTCGCGGCACGGGCCGCTCTTCGAGCCCGCCGGGTGACTGGACCGCGGCCGACCTTGCGAACGACCTGGTGCGCTTCCTCGATGCGCTCGGCATCGACAAGGCGATCGTGGGCGGCTCGAGCCTCGGCGGCGTCGTGACCGCGCAGTTCGCGGTGGACCATCCTGGGCGTGCGCTCGCGCTGATCATCGGCCACACCGTGCCGTATCTCGATGCCGAGGGCCGCGCGTGGCTCGAGGGCGAGATCGAGACCGCGCGCGCTGGACGTCCTGCGATCGTGCGCCAGCCGCGATCGAGCGCGGATGAACGAGAGGGTCCGCCCACCACCGACCCCGTGTTCGCCGCATCGCCGTGGGGCAGGATGACGGCGGCCACGGGCACAGGCCTTGGGCGGACGCCCGACGATCGTGCCCGTGCGATCGCGGTGCTGCGCGACTGGGATCAGCGCACGCGCAAAGCCGATCTCGCGAAGATCGATGTGCCGACCCTTGTCATCGTCGGCGAGCACGAGCCGGCCGTCGAAGGTGCGCGGGAGTGGGCGAGCTGGATCCCGGGAGCACGCCTCGTCGTACTCCCAGGCGCGCATCACGCGGCTCACCGTGAGGCGGCGCCGGCGTGGAACGCGGCCATCCAGCGCTTCCTGGACGAGAACGGGCTGGGAGGAAAATGAGCTGATGACTGGAACGGCGGCACCGCGGAACAAAGGACAGTCGGCCCACCGGCTTGTTCGTTCACCGCGCGGGTCCCAGCTCTCGTGCCTGGCGTGGCCGCAGGAAGCCGCGTTCCGCATGATCCAGAACAACCTCGATCCCGAGGTCGCGGAGAAACCGGACGAGCTCATCGTGTACGGCGGCACCGGTCGCGCCGCGCGTTCGTGGCCCGCGTTCGATCGCATCCTCGAGACGCTGCAGCGCCTGAAGAACGACGAGACCCTCCTCGTGCAATCGGGCAAGCCCGTCGGCGTGTTCCGCACGCACGAGTGGGCGCCGCGCGTGCTCATCGCGAACAGCCTCCCCGGGCCCCGCTGGGCGACGTGGGAGAAGTTCCGCGAGCTCGAAGCGCTTGGTCTGACGATGTACGGGCAGATGACCGCGGGCTCGTGGATCTACATCGGCACGCAGGGGATCCTGCAGGGGACGTACGAGACGTTCGCCGCGGTCGCGCGCAAGCACTTCGGCGGATCGCTCAAGGGCACGCTCACCGTCACCGCGGGCCTTGGGGGCATGGGCGGCGCGCAACCCCTCGCGATCACGATGAACGAAGGCGTCGGACTCATCGTCGAAGTCGATGCGGCGCGCGCGGAGCGTCGATTGGCGCAGGGCTTCCTTGATGAGATCGCGACGGACCTCGACGCGGCGCTGGCGACCGTCGAGCAGCATCGCAAGGCTGGAACGCCGCGAAGCGTCGCGCTCATCGCGAACGCCGCGGCGATCCTGCCCGAGCTGGTTCGTCGTGGAGTTCACGTTGACGTCGTGACCGATCAGACCAGCGCCCACGACCCGCTTGACGGATACGTGGCTTTTAAGGGATCCGTAACCTCGGAGCAGAGCCGAAGCGACATGGCATCGCTGCGGGCGAGCGATCCTGAGGCGTACATAAAGCTCTCGCGCGAAACGATCGCGCGCCACTGCGAGGCGATCGTCGCCCTTGCGAAGAGTGGCGCGGTCGCTTTCGATTACGGCAACAACCTGCGAGGCGAGGCGCAGACCGCAGGCTACGCGGAGGCCTTCGCCTATCCCGGCTTCGTGCCCGCGTACATCCGTCCGCTCTTCGCTGAAGGACGAGGCCCGTTCCGCTGGGTCGCGCTCTCGGGTGATAAGAAGGACATTGCGCGCACGGATCGCCTTGTGACCGAGCTCTTCCCGCACGACGAGACGCTTACGCGCTGGATCCGCCTGGCGCAGGAGCGCGTCCCGTTCCAGGGCCTGCCGGCGCGTGTGTGCTGGCTTGGCTACGGCGAGCGCGCCGAGTTCGGGGAGCGAATTGACGAGCTGGTCGAGAGCGGCGAGATCAGCGCGCCGATCGTGATCGGGCGCGACCATCTGGACTCTGGCTCCGTCGCGTCACCGTTCCGCGAGACCGAGAACATGCGTGATGGCAGCGACGCCATTGCCGACTGGCCGATCCTCAACGCGCTCGTGAACACGGCGGCCGGCGCGACCTGGGTCTCCGTGCATCACGGTGGCGGCGTCGGCATCGGCAACTCGATCCACGCCGGCATGGTCTGCGTCGCCGATGGGACGGCACTCGGCCGCGAAAAGCTGCGCCGCGTGCTCACCACCGATCCGGGCACCGGCGTCATGCGACATGCCGACGCGGGTTACCCCGAGGCGCTGGACGTCGCGCGCGACCGCGGCGTCGACCTCCCGAGCTCGTGACGGCTGGCGAGTAGGCTAGGTCGCTCCCGCGAACTGCGGCCCGAAGAGTTCAACGAGCACGCGAAGCATTTCGCGGTCTCCGCCGACGTACATGACGATCACGCGTTCCTTGCGGTAGAAGTGTGCAGGCCCTGACGGAAGCGGAGCGCCGTCGCTCGTGACCTGCACTCGAAAGCCCCCCGCGATCTGCGTGGCATCCTCATCCGCGACGCGCCGACCGTCGCGTCCTAGATCGGTGTCGTCGTAGTCAAACGACAGCATTGTCGCCCGGCCCTCGATACCACCACCGCTCACCGCCAGTCCCGTCGCCCGGACGTCGAGCGGGATCACGCCTGTCTGACCAATGGGTTCCACAGAGAAGCCGCGCGACCTCAGGTTGTCGACAAAGCTGACGTGATCCCGTACCGGTCCGCCGTGGGATAACACGGGACCGCAGCCGACCGCGACGGCGATCAGAGCGAACAGGAACAGCCGCGTCATGCCGGCGCCGGATGTCCGATGGCGCGTTCTCTCTCGGCCGCCGTGCCGCGCGATACGACGGCGAGTGCGATCGCGATCAAGAGAACGACACCCGCCGCGTGATAGACGGGCACCCAGAGATCGTGGACTTGGACGAGCTGCATCAGGGACCACGAGACGAAGAGTCCGGCGAGCGCCAGGACGCGTTGCTTTGACGGAAGCGCCAGCGCTCGCGGCAGCGTCAAAGCGAAGAGCGGCAGCGACGTGATGAGGAACGTGGTCCAGAAGAACCCGAACGGCGCCAGATATGGAGCCAGCGCGAGCGCGATGTGGTGCCATTCGGTCTCGCGCGCCGGATCGCGGAGCGCCATGCGACCGCAGGCGACGCCGCACAGGAGCGCTGCCAGGGCAAGCAGGATCGGGAACGCATCGGACCACAGGATGGGGACGAGATACGCGGGCTCCTCTCGCTCGAGATGTATGCGTGCCCAGGCAGGATCCGCATACCTGGGCAAGAGCTCGATGTAGTTCAGCGTGTGCGCCCAGAGCAGCGGGAGCGTGACCGCGAGCGCGAGGATGCCGAACAGGAACGCACGCAGCACGATCCGGCCGCGCCCCGCCGCGATGTAGAAGGGCAGGAGGATCGCCGGGAGGAACTTGATCCCGACCGCGGCCGCAAGCCCGAGCGCCGAGCGGTTCACGTGCGCGCGCCAGTGCCACGCGAGGAGCGCCAGGGCCAGCGAGATGAGATCGACGTTGCCCAGCGTGACCTCGAGGACCGTCGGCAGGAAGAACACATAAGCGGCCGCAGCCCAGGGGCGGGCTGCGTGGGGCAGCGGCTTGATGAGGACGTAACCAACGACGATCGCAAGCGCCACTTCGACGACGAGGAAGATCCTGATGGCCACGTCGATCGAGAACGGCAGCAGTGCGATGAAGGGGACCGCAACGACCGGGAGGTAGTGGAATTCGTCGGGTGTGCCGAGTGTCGCGTCCGGAAGCGCGTACATGCGTGCGCCGCCGAGGAGATGCTGCGCCGCGAGCCAGTAGGCGCGCGAGTCGTATCCGAGCGGCAGCGCGAGCGCGACGGCCACCGCGGCGACCACAGCGAGAGCGAAGACCGCCACACCCAGTGCCCAGACGAGCTTCGACACGCTCAGGGGTGCCGCCTACTCGCGATCGTCCGGCGTTGTCACCGGCTCGGGCTCGAACGTCGGCCGCGAGACAAAGTCGACGCGTCGATGCGAGCCGTCGCAGTACGGCTTCGTGCCGGAGTGGCCGCAGCGGCAGAGCTTGATGGTCCGGCCCCCGGCCACGGCGATCACGTTCCCGTCGGCGTCCTCGATCGTGATCGGACCCTCGACGATGTACGGGCCATTCGGCTGGATCCGGATCGGGCTCATGTTGGGTTCTCGTTCTGATAGCGCCCCTTGTATCCCTCCGCCGTAGCTGTGGAGAGGCGGAAGAACACGAGCTGCAGCACGCGGGCTCCGCGCTGCAGGCGCCAGCCGCGCGCGTTGAGCACCGACAGAAGCCCCTCGCCGCGACCTGAGTAGCCGGCGTCCCACACCGCGGCGTGGATCGCGACACCGGACCGCAGCAGTGTCGATCTCGGCCGCGCGAGTGCCATCAGATCGTGCGGCAGGTTCACCTTTTCACGGTAGGTGATGACGTACGCGCCACGATGCAGATCCCACCACCCGTCGTTGTCCGACTGCAGGTCCTCACGCGCCGCGGGCTCGCGCAGCGCGTCCGAAGCCCCGAGGAGGCCCGGCGACGTCAGGCGCTGGATGCGCTCAACGCGCAGGTCGATGCCGTTCGCCTGGATCTGCACGTCGGCATCGATCCCCTCGACGAGCGGCGGGTCACCCGCGACCGCGGCGCGGAGCTCCTCACGCGACAGCACTGACATGCCGCGAAGTATGCGTATTGTTCGCAGGCATGGCTCCTGGCAAGACGGTCTCCGGCTCGAAAACGGTGATGGCTCGCACGATGCTGCCGTCAGACGCGAATCCGTACGGCAACGTGCACGGCGGCGAGATCATGAAGCTCATCGATGCGTGCGCCGGCGCCGCCGCGACGCGCCATGCCCGCGGGCGTGTCGTGACGGCCTTCGTCGACGGACTCTCTTTCGTGTCACCGGTGTACGTCGGGTACCTCGTGACTGCGAAGGCATCGGTGAACCATGTCGGCAAGACGAGCATGGAGGTCGGCGTCCGCGTTGAGTCCGAAGATCTGCTCACGGGCAAGGTCGCCCATGTCTCTTCGGCGTACCTGGTCTTCGTTTCGACGGACGACAAGGGCCAGCCGGTCCCGCTACCGCCGTTGATCGCCGAGACCGACGAGGAGCGCCGCCGCATGCGGTCGGCCGAGGAACGAAGGGCTCAGCGCTTGCAGCGCGCTCAATCGACTTAGACTCTCGCGCGTTCGGGAGGTGAACTCATGGCTCGGCTATCGCGCCTACTCGTCCCTCTGGTCGCGATCGCACTCATCGCGGCGGCGTGTTCAGCGCCGCGCGCGGCGGCGACCGCTACCCCATCGGGGAGCGCGGCCGCGAGCGCGACGCCCAACTTCGAGGGCAAGACGCTCAACGTCGTCACCGGCGGCACCGGCGGCGTCTACATCGTTTACGGCGCAGGGCTCGCGGACGTGCTCAGCAAGAAGCTCAAGGTCGCGGCGAGCGCGCAGCAGACCACGGCTTCCGTCGACAACATGAAATTCATCGGGCAGGGCAAGGCCGACCTCGCCTTCGCGCTGGCCGACACCGCGTACGACGCCATCAAAGGCAACGCGCCGTTCACCGAGAAGGTGGATGCGCAAACGCTCGCGGTCATGTACGGCAACTACACCCACATCGTCGTGAAGGACAGCTCGGGGATCAACAGCGTCGCCGACCTGAAGGGCAAGCGCGTCTCGGTGGGCGCGGCCGGGTCAGGCACGGAGATCATCGCGAACCGCGTGTTCGAAGCCTTCGGCATGGATCCGAGCAAGGACATCTCCCGCGAGCGCCTTGCCGCCACGGACTCCGCGAACGGTCTGCGTGACGGAAAGCTGGACGCGTTCTTCTTCAGCGGCGGGCTTCCCACGTCCGCGATCCTCGATCTCTCGAACTCCGTGAAGATCAAGCTCCTCTCCGACAACGACGCGATCAAGAAGATGGCCGACAAGTACGGCCCGTTCTACGTCGCGGCAAAGATCCCGGCCGGCACCTACAAGGATGTCCCCGAGACGACGGTCTCGAGCGTCCAGAACCTCCTGGTCGTCAACGCAAAGATGGATCCGGCGCTCGCGCGCGCGATCGTGCAGACGATGTTCGACAACAAGACCGATCTTGAGGCGATCCACTCGGCCGCGAAGGAGCTCACGCTCGCGACAGCATCGGTCGGATCGCCACTCGCCTTTCATCCCGGCGCGATCGACTTCTACAAGTCAAAGGGTGTCTGGAAGCAATAGGGCGTGGCGTATCGCGCTGGCTGGCGCGATCGTGATCGCGGCGGGGGTGGCACTTGCCGCCCCCGTGCCGGTTCTGACGATGACTGACGGCCGGCGCCTCGTAGTGAAGCCGCTCGACGCGGGCGACGAGCTCACCTACTCCTATCGACAGTCCATCTACGACGTCCCGGTCTACGAGGAATTTGTGCGGCGCGACTTCGCCCTAGAGCTGTTGCGCGTGCGTTCGCCCGACATCCGATCCCTCGAGTACTTCCGCTGGGACGGCGACATCGCGCAGGGCGCCGATGGCCTGTGGAGCGAAGCTGCACCACCGAGCGAGCATCCAGAGCTGGTCATCCGTGTCGCACCGCTCGGCCAGCAGCACATCGCGACCGCGCGCTGGGGATATGACCTGCTGCCTGAGTTCGGGGAGAGTGTTGTCACCGTGCGCGTCGAGCACCTGGCGCCGATCAATGAGTGGTGGCGCACGCTCGCGCTGGCGTTCCGATGAGCGATCAGCCCGAAATCGTCGTCCGCCCCGATCTCGATCAGGTCCTCGCGGACGACAAGACCAAGCGGCTCATCGAGGAGTACGAGCAGGAGGCGAGAACGCGCACGCTGACGGGCGCTTGGGCACGCATCGCGACCGTACTCGGGGTGGCCACGACGCTGTTCGCGCTGTACTACGCCATCGCGGGAGCGGAGATCCCGTTCACCGGATTCGTCCTGGTGCCGAGCTTCCGGATCCTCGGCCAGACGATCACGACACCGCAGATCTACACGATGATCTTCCTCACCGCGATCCTCGTGCTGACGTTCATCTGGTACCCGCCTCTCGCGCGCTGGCGCTCGCGCGTCACGATCCTCGACCTCGTCCTGTGCGCTGGCGCCGTCGCGATCACTGCATACATCTTCGTGAACTTCGATCAGGTCATCTATCGCCTGGCGAGCCCGACGCCCGCGGACTTCGCGTTCGGCATCGTCGCGATCGTGCTCGTGCTCGAAGCGGGACGGCGCACGACCGGCTGGCACCTCCCGCTCATCGGGTTCATCGCGATGCTTTACGCGTATCTCGGCGACTTCATGCCCGGGCCGTTCCACGTTCCCCCAAAGGACCTGGACGACATCGTCGCCAATCAGTACCTCGGGCTCGACGGCATGCTCGGCACGCCGCTGCAAGTCGCGGCCACGTTCATCATCCTGTTCACGATCTACGGCGCGGTGCTCGAGTACACCGGCGCCGGGAAGTTCTACGTCGACCTGGCGTTCGCGATCACCGGACGGCGCCCCACCGGCGCTGCACGCACCGTCACCGTTGCCTCGTTCCTCCTCGGCACCGTGTCGGGATCTGGCGTCGCGACGACGGTCACGCTGGGATCGATCGCGTACCCGATGCTGAAGAAGGCCGGGCACGATCGGGATTCGTCGGGTGCGATCCTCTCCGCCGGCGGTATCGGCGCGGTCATCTCGCCGCCGGTCCTCGGGCCTGCCGCGTTCCTCATGGCCGAGATACTCAAGATCTCGTATCTCGACGTCGTGGTCATGGCGATGATGCCGACGATCCTCTATTACCTCGGCATCCTGCTCACGATCGAGATCGATGCGCGGCGCATGGGCGCGCGGCAGATCGCGCTCGACGCCCCGGGATTCTGGGAGCTCACCGCGCGCTACTGGTACCAATACACGAGCCTCTTCGCGATCATCGTGTTCCTCCTGCTCGGCTTTACGACGATCACCGCGGTCTTCTGGTCGATCGTCGTGGCGATCCTCGTGTCGTACTTTCGCCGGGAGACGGCGCTGTCTCCGCGGCGGCTCATCGAGGCGCTCGCCACAGGCACGAAGCAGGTCCTTGGAGTCGCCGCGACGACCGCTGTCGCGGGCATCATCGTCGGCATCCTGCTGCAGACGGGCCTCGGGCTGAAGGTCTCGAGCCTGATCCTCGAGCTCGGGCTCGGGAACCTCGTGCTGACGCTCATCGTCGCCGGGGTCGTGCTGTGGATCCTGGGGCTGTCTCTGCCCATCACCGCGACCTATCTCGTGGCGGTGCCGACCGTGATCCCCGCCCTCACGCACCTCGGCGTTCCCCCGCCCGCCGCGCACATGTTCGTCTTCTATTACGCCGTGCTGTCGGAGGTGTCGCCGCCGGTGGCGCTCTCGCCCTTCGCGGCCGCCGCGATCACCGGCGGGAATCCGTATCGCACGATGATGCTCACCTGGAAGTACGCCCTGCCCTGCTTCCTGGTCCCCTTCATGTTCACCCAGCCCGACGGGCTCGCGATCCTCTGGCGCGACACCACCGTCGTCGGGGCGATCGTCGCGTCGGTCTCGGCCGCGGCCGGGGTCGTCGCGCTCGTCAGCGGCGTCGGTGGCTATCTGCTCCGGCCTACGTCGCTGCCCGAGCGCGTCGTGCTCTGCGCAGCCGGTCTCCTGCTTCTGTCCCCTGGAAATGCGCAGGACATCGCCGGTCTGGCACTCTTGTTGGCGGTGGTGGGATTTCAGCTGTTGACGCGCGCGCGGCCCGCACCCGCGCGGGCGTGAGAAGGACCGTTCTCGCGGCGGCGTTCCTCGTCTTCATCGTCCTGTTGTCGCGCGCGCCCTTCGCCGCACAGACGCTCTGGGCGCACGACTCCGTCCTGTACGCGAATGCCCTCGAGCGCGGCTTCCACGTCGACGACGCGCTGGCGGACCAGCGGCCACATCCACCGGGATACATCTTCTACGTGGCTGCGGCGAGCGCAGCTCGTGTTGTCGGCCTTGGCAGTAATGACGCGCTCGTGTTCGTGTCCGCGATCGCGAGCGCACTGGCGACGATCGGGATCTTTTTTCTCGCGCGGCGCTGGATGCGCGACCCCGTGGCATTCATCACCGCGCTCGCCTACGCTGCGAATCCGCTGGTCTGGCAGTACTCGGAGATCGCGTACCCCTACGCGGTGCTCGCGCTCGGATCGCTGTTTGTCGCGGCCTGTTGCCTGGCGGCGCGCGATCGCGGAGTCGCGCGCGCCGTCGCGGCGAGTGTCGCGTTCGGGATCGCCGGCGGATTCAGGCAGGACCTGCTGCTGCTCCTTCTCCCACTCTGGCTATGGAGCGTGTGGCCGCTCGGGCGACGCGCGCTGATGCCCGTAGCCGGCCTGGGGGTCGGCTGCGCCGTGTGGCTCATCCCGACCGTGGTCCTGTCGGGCGGCATCGACGAGTACATCGGTGCCCTGCAGGGACAGGCGGCGTACGTGACCGCTGCGTATTCGATCACCGGGCAGGGCGCGCCGGCGTTCTTCGCCAATCTCGGCGCGACCGCATGGGCGGTCGTTTGGGGTCTCTTCGTGATGGCGCCGCTCGCGCTGGCCGGCGCCGTGGTCGCGGCGCGGCGCGTCGTGATAGCGCGCCACACCGACGACGCCGCGTTCTTCCTTCTCTGGACGCTCTCGCCGCTCGCGGTCTATGTCGTCGTGCATATCGGTGAATGGGGATACGTGCTGTCAGCTCTTCCCGGTCTGTACCTGCTCGGCGGACGCGCGCTCGAGCGGCTCCTCGTTCTCGCACAGCCACGCCGTCGCCAGCTGTACTTCGCGGCGTCGTCCCTCCTGATCGGAGTCCCGGCCCTCTGCTTCGTCGCCTCGCCGATCCCCTTCTCGGCGGCCGCGGTGGCCGGGCACGACCTCGAGCTCTCCACGCGCGTCGCGTACGTGCGCGACAACTATCAACCGCGCTCGACGCTCATCCTCACGCGCGAGGACTTCCTGCTGGTGCGCTACTACCTTCCGGAGTTCCGTTCGCGTCAGTACGATCCGGAGCCGTTCACACGCAGCTCGCGGCGCATGCGCGCCGGGCGTGTCGAGAGGATCGTGGTGTTCACCGAAGGCCTAGTGGCGGACCGGCAGCTCGACGTGCGCCGCGTGCTGTGCCGCACGGGCGTGCAGCTTGTCTACATGGATGTCGTCCCGGGCTCGGTCCTGGAGTTCAGGGGCGAGCGATACGCGATCGGATCGCCCTCCCCTTAGATCTCTAGTTGAGGACCTTCTCCAGATAGTCGGCGAGGATCCGGAACGTCCGGATCTTCTGTTTGATGTCCGACGAGCCGTGGCCCTCATCCGCAAGCTCCACGTACTCGAAGTCCTCGCCCTCCTTCTTGCCGAGCTCGATGAGCCGGTCGCGGAAGATCTGCGACTGATCGACAGGGCAGCGCGGATCGTTGACGCCGTGGACCATGAGGAGCTTCGCCTTCAGCTTGTCCGCGAACTCGATCGCGCTGCGATCGCGCCACAGCGCGAAGTCCTTCTCGGGATCGCCCATCTGCTCGCGGAAGTAGTACTTGAAGTGCTCCATCGACTTCGCGTAGAGCTTATGCAGATCGCTGATGCCGACCCAGGCCACGGCAGCGCGCCAGAGATCGGGCTTCTTCGTGGCGGCGATGAACGTCATGAACCCTCCGTAGCTGCCGCCGAAAACGACGAGTCGCGAAGCGTCGACGTAGGGAAGCGTCTTCAGATATTCGGCCGCGCTCGCCACATCCTCGAGATCCGCGCCGCCCCAGTCGTTCAGCGCCGCGTCGCGGAACTCGACGCCGTAGCCGCTGCTGCCGCGGATGTTCGGCTCGATCACGACGAAGCCGCGATCCGCGAGGAATTGGGCGAACGGATCGAAGCCGCGGAACCACTGGGCGGTCGGGCCGCCGTGGACGTGCACGATCGCGGGGAGCTTCTCGCCTGGCGCGATGTCGCGCGGCTTGTAGACGATCGCCGGGATCTTCCTCGCGTCGAAGGTCGGGTAGTACACGTGCTCGCCGGTCACAAATACGGTCGGGTCGATCGAGCCGTAGTCCGCCGCAAGCAGCGTCTCGAGCTTGTCGGTGGCGAGGTCGTATGACGCGAGCTCACTGCGGCGCGTCTCGCTCTGGTAGCCGACGAGGAGCTTGCGGTCGTGGTCATAGAAGCCGACCACCGTCGAGATACCGGGATCGAGCTTCGGCTCGCGGGCTTCGCCGGTGGCCACGTCGTACAGGACCGGTCGCACCTGAGATTCGAAGTTGCGGAGCGCGGACAACGTCTTGCCGTCCTTCGAGAACTTGCCCGGGTGCTCCTCGACCCCATCCTTACCAAGCCAGCGCACCTGACCCGAGGCGATGTCGAGGATGCCGGCGCGCGGCGTGCCGGAAGCATCAGAGGTCACCGCGACGCGCTTGC
>JANMWW010000165.1:0-11980 GCA_031394155.1 Chloroflexota bacterium
CCCTCGGCCACGGACGCAAGGAGCGAGTGCGATGCGCGCCCGACCGGAGGCACCGCCGGCATCATCGCGAGCGCGACGAGGATCGAAACGAAGGAAAGCGCGTTCACCATGAGCAGACCCGGAAGGCCGATGGGCAGGTAGAGCAAGCCGGCCAGCAGCGGTCCGATGATCGACGCTCCCTGGAACGCCGCGGATTGAAGACCGATCGCGCTCGGGAGGAGATGCAGGGGCACGACGCGCGGGACGAGGGACTGGCGCGCCGGGTTATCGAACGCGAACGCGGCGGATTGGATCGCCGCGGCGACGAGCACGAGCCACAGGCTCGCGAGGCCGATGTAGGTCGCGAGCGCGAGCAACCCGGCGACGAGCGCCATGGTGCTCTGGGTGATGAAGAGGATTCGCCGGCGGTCGCGTCGGTCGGCAATGGCGCCGGCGATGAGCGTGAAGGCGAGACCTGGGACGGCTCGCGCGAGACCGGTGAGACCGAGATAGAACGGCGCGAGTTCGGGAACACCGTCGCGATCGGCGATCTGCACGACGAGGAGCCCGAGCGCGAACACCTGCATCCAGGAGCCGACGTTCGAGACCGCCAGGCCGGCCCAGAAATAGCGGAAGTCACGGATCCGAAATGCGTCGAGCAGAGCGTCCTCCTGGAGATGACCAGTGTCGGGCGCAAGCCCGCGAGCGTCAGTGACCTAGGTCACGTGGCCACGCCCGTGCGGCGAGCGAAGCAGGATCGATCACTTCGATACCGGTCCGACTGACGCGCACGATACGTTCGTCGCGCAGATCGCGGAGCGCGCGAGCGACGACCTCGCGCACCGAACCGACAAGATCCGCCAGCTCCTGCTGGCTCACGTGCGCAACAAGAGTTCCGCCCTCGGCCTCCTGCTCGCGGGCCGCGATCTCGAGCAGGTGACGCGCGACCTTCTGCGGCACGCTCGCGAACGCCGTGGCCGCCAGCTCGTGCCACAACGAATGGATGGTGTTCGTGAGCTCGCCGTTCAACGCCCACGCCACGCTCGCGTCGTGCTGAGCTGCATCACGAAGCGTGTCGATGTCGAGCCGGAGCCGCTCCGCATCCGTCAGCGCCTGCACATGGAGCGGTGCCGGGCCGCCATGCGCACCGACGATCCCGAGCACGTCGCCTTCGCGCGCGTAGCGCACGGTCACCTGCCGGCCATCCGGTCCGGCGAAATACGATCGGAAGATCCCGCTCACGATGAGCGAGGGCCGCGGCTCACCACCGGCGCGATACGTGGTCGTGCCCGCCGCGACCGATTCCAGCACCGCGCCCGAGAGAAGGCGCTCCAGCGCGGCTGTGGGCAGCGCGGCGAGGAAGCTGCGTTCGACGGCGATGCGGACCGCGTGCTCCATCGAAGCATTCTCCGCCGCCGCGGCCTAGCATCGCGCCGTGCCCGCCCTCAAGACCTCGCTCGACACCGCAAGCCAGACGGCGAACACGAATCGCGAAGCGATGACCCGTCTGGTGGCGGATCTGCGTGACCGGCTCGCCAAAGCACGTCAGGGCGGACCCGAGCGCTCGCGCCAGCGGCACGTGGCGGCCGGAAAGATCCTTCCGCGCGATCGAGTGGAGCGCCTGCTCGATCCCGGCACCGCGTTCCTCGAGCTCTCGCCCCTCGCCGCCACCGGCATGTACGACGACGAGGCGCCCGCGGCGGGGGTGATCACGGGTATCGGGCGGGTCAGCCGCACCGAGTGCGTCATCGTCGCGAACGACGCGACCGTGAAGGGCGGCTCCTATTACCCACTCACAGTGAAGAAGCATCTGCGCGCACAGGAGATCGCGCTCGAGAATCGCCTGCCCTGCATCTACCTCGTCGACTCAGGTGGAGCGTTCCTGCCGCGTCAGGACGATGTCTTCCCGGACCGCGATCACTTCGGGCGCATCTTCTACAACCAGGCGCGACTCTCCGCGCTCGGGGTCCCGCAGATCGCATCGGTCATGGGCTCGTGCACGGCGGGCGGCGCGTACGTCCCCGCGATGAGCGACGAGACGATCATCGTGAAGGGACAGGGCACGATCTTCATCGGCGGCCCGCCCCTGGTCAAGGCCGCGACCGGCGCGGACGTCACGGCGGAAGAGCTCGGCGGCGCGGACGTCCACACGCGCGTCTCGGGTGTGGCCGATCACCTCGCGCAAAGCGACCAGCACGCGCTCGAGATCGTGCGCGAGATCGTGAGCGGGCTGGAGCGTCCGATGTTCTGGGGAAACGATCGGACCGCGCCCGACGCTCCCGCTTTCGACCCACGGGATCTCTACGCGATCGTGCCGCCAGACCTGCGCACGCAGTACGACGTGCATGAGGTGATCGCGCGGCTCGTCGATGGATCGCGCTTCCACGAGTTCAAGGCGCTCTACGGGACGACGATCGTCTGCGGATTCGCGCGGATCGAGGGCTTCCGGGTCGGCATCGTCGCCAACAACGGCGTTCTCTTCAGCGAATCCGCGCTGAAGGCCGCGCACTTTGTGGAGCTGTGCAACCAGCGAGGCGTGCCGCTCGTTTTTCTCCAGAACATCTCGGGTTTCATGGTCGGCAAGGAGTACGAGACCGGCGGCATCGCCAAGGACGGCGCAAAGATGGTCACCGCGGTCGCCTGCAGCGTCGTCCCCAAATTCACGGTGATCATCGGCGGCAGCTTCGGCGCCGGGAACTACGGCATGAACGGCCGCGCGTACCAACCAAGACAGCTGTGGATGTGGCCGAACGCGCGCATCAGCGTCATGGGCGGCGAGCAGGCCGCGACCGTGCTGTCGATGGTCGGGACGTTCGAGAGCGAGGGCGCGCGCGATCAGTTCAAGCAGAAGATCCGCGAGCAGTACGAGACCCAGGGGTCGCCGTACTACTCCACCGCGCGGCTCTGGGACGACGGCGTGATCGATCCGCTGGACACGCGCGCGGTGCTGGCGCTGGGCATCGCCGCGGCACGGCATGCGCCGATCGACGATCCGCGCTACGGCATCTTCAGGATGTGAGCTGGCGCACCGCCGCCGTCAGCATGTCGACATCGAACGGCTTGAGGATCACCGCCGTCGCGCCAAGCGCGGCCTCATCGCGGCGCGCCTCGGAATGCGCGGTCGCGACGAGTGTGGGGACCCCCGGGTAGCGATCCGCCAGCCGAAGGAGCCAGTCACGCGCATCGGTCACGTTGTACGCGCCGACGGTCACCAGGTCGGTGAGGATGCAGTCGTAGCGACCGCTCGGTAGGTCGCATGGGTTCGTCGTAACTGCCACCGTGAAGCCGGCGTCTTCCAGGACCACCCGCATGAGCTCCGCTAGGGTCACGTCGTCATCGATGACGAGGATCCGTGTCACGTCAATGCAGCGTGGGTGCAGTAGCCCTGCACAGCAAGTTGCGCTCGTGCGCAATTGTTACCTCGTCGTTAGGTACGCGAATTGCAAACGCAACGTCTGACATGGCTGTTATCGGAGGCTGGTGATGCAGAACGGAGTGCCCGAACACCCGCTGGACCCTCAGGCAGTCGCGTCGGCGGAGGCGCAGATGCTCAAGCCGCGTGAAGAGCGTCGCATGACGCAGCTGCTCGAGGCGCTGTGCGACGCCACGCGAGTGAAGATCGTCCAGGCGCTGTCCTCGGACAACACGCTCGCCGCAGGCGACCTCGCGCACGTGATCGGCCGCAGCCGCTCGGCCACGAGCCAGCACCTCAAGGTCCTTCGTGACCTCGGCGCGGTCGTCGGGCAGCGTGACGGCAACATCGTCCGATACTCGCTGGCGCCCGATCTCACCGGCCAGGTCATCGCCGACGCGGTGTCCGCGTTCGACGGGCTGCGGGACGCGGCCGTCGCGGGCTGAGCAACCCGTGCCGCCGTGCCGGCGATGGCCAAACAACTCGCGCTGAAGGCCTTCGCTAGTCTGTCTCCATGCGTATTCCCGCTGTAGGCGATCGCGCGGAGCGCTCGATGCGCGTCACCGATGAGCAGATCGAGGCATTCGCGAATCTCTCGGGCGACCGCAATCCCGTCCACTTCGACGACGCCTTCGCGAAACGCATCGGCTTCGAGGGCCACATCGCGCATGGTGTGGTGACAGCCGCGCTCTTGTCTGCGGTCCTGGGTATGGATCTGCCGGGACCGGGCAGCGTCTTTCTCGAGCAGCGCGTGCGCTTCCTGAAACCGGTGTACCCCGGGGAGACGATCACTGCGGCGCTCGAAGTCACTCGCGTGCGCGACGACAAGCCGATCATCACGCTGGCCGCAGCGGTTACGAACGACGCCGGCGTGCGTGTCGCCGACGGCGAACTCGTCGTCCTGCTTCGGGACCCGGGTCCCTAGCCGAGCCCGTTCGCGATGCGCGCGGCCTCCGGCCGTTCGCGCAGCCGAAGCATCGCGACCACCCCGAGCGCAGGACCCGGCGCGAGCACGAGGAACGCCCACTGCCATCCGACCGCGTCACGCGCGAGCGGGACGATCCAGATCGTCGCGACCGTGAGCAGGAATCCGAGCGCGAGCTGGATCGTCAGCGCCGTGCCGACGTACGCCTGATCCGCGAGCTCGGTCACCATCGTCGAGAACTGCGCCGAGTCGGCGACCACGGCGATCCCCCACACGATGCCCAATGCGAGCACGAGGAACGGCGCTGCGCCGAAGACGAGACCGGCGAGCACCGAGCAGCTACCCGATACGGCCATCGCGAGCGCCGTCGTTCGCGTCCGTCCCCAGCGATCGCCGAGGATCCCGCCGGCGACGCAGCCGATCGCGCCCGCTCCGACGACGGCGAAAGTGCCGAGCGCCGCGAGCCGCGCGTCGTCCGCACCCCAGACGCGCAGGCTCTCGGCGAAGAACACCCCGAACCACGACCACATCGCGTAGAGCTCCCACATGTGGCCGAAGTACCCGAAGTTCGCGAGCCGCACCGCGGGATCGCGGAACGCGCGGAACATGTACCGCGGCTCGAAGCTGCCGCGCGGGAACGGGTACGGTCCATCGGGGACGAACAGCAGGACCGCCATGCCGCCGAGCACGGTCAGGCTGCTGGTGACGGCGATCACTGTGCGCCAATCGAGCCCGCCGAGCCCGTTCACGAGATGGGGCAGCGCCGACCCGAGCGTGAGGCCGCCGATCATCACGCCGACCGCGAGCCCGCGCCCGCGCCGGAAGTGGCTCGCCATGATCTTCAGCGCGGGAGGGTAGATGCCGGCGACAAAGAATCCGGTGAGGAAACGAAGCGGCAGCGCCATCTCTGGTCCGTCGCTCGCCGAGACGAGCGCGTTCGCCGCGGCGGCGCCGACGCACGACGCGAAGAACACGCGCCGCGGATCGATGCGGTCCGGCAGGTTGGTGATGGCCGAGACGAGGGCCCCGGTGACGAAGCCGAGCTGCACCGCGATCGTGAGCCAGGCGGCCTGCCCGCTATCGAGCGACCACAGGACGCGCAGCTGCGCCAGCACGGCCGACGCGGAAAACCAGGTCGACATGGACAGGACCATCGCGCCGGCGAGGATCGCGAGCGTCCGCCGTGTCGGGCTCACCGCGGGAATGCTGAGGCCTCTGGGCCCGTTGTGCTGAGATGGACCTCGGCGAGCTGCGACGGATGAAAGACGAGTTCTTCGCGCGTGGCGGTGACTCGCCACTCGACGACGGCCAGCGGCGGAGCTTCACCGGCCTGCGCTACTTCGATCCTGACCCGGCGCTGCATTTCGAGGCGACGCTCGCGCGGCCCGAGACGAGCGAGTACGAGGACATCCAGACCAGTGACGGGCAGATCCAGCATCTGCCGCGAGCCGGCACGCTGCGGTTCGATCTGGACGGGCGCCCCATCGCGCTCGCGGCGTACGACCAGGGTCACGAGCTGTTCATCCCATTCCGCGACGCGACGAGCGGCGACCAGACGTATGGCTCCGGTCGCTACGTCGAGGCGCATCACCTCGGCAGCGACAGGTACGAGATCGACTTCAACACCGCATACAACCCGTACTGCGCGTACAACGAGCGCTGGTCGTGCCCACTGCCGCCGCGCGAGAACTGGCTCGACATCCCCATCCGCGCCGGCGAGATGAGCTTCCACTAGAACGAGCCGACGCGCCCGCCGCGCGTTCCCGGCACACTCACGCTGTGGCAGGATCGCTGGTGCGCCTCGAGACTGACGCGCGCCGCGTCGCGTGGATCACCCTCGCGCGTCCCGAGCGCAAGAACGCGTTCGATGCCGAGCTCATCGCTGAGCTGATCGCCAAAGTCGCGGCCGTCGACCCTGCGTCGCGCGCGGTCGTCTTGATGAGCGAGGGCAACGCCTTCTGCGCCGGGGCCGACCTCGAGTGGATGAAGAGCATGGTCGACTACGGCCTGGAGCGGAACGCGGCGGACTCGCGCGCGCTCGCGCAGATGTACGCCGCGCTGGACGCGCTGCCGATGCCGCTGCTCGCGCGCGTCCAGGGCGCGGCGATCGGCGGCGGCGCCGGCCTCGTCGCGGTGGCGGACATCGCGGTCGCGTCGACCGAGGCCACGTTCGGCTTCACCGAGGTGCGGCTCGGCATCATCCCAGCGGTCGTGTCGCCGTACGTCGTGCGCAAGGTCGGACCGGGTCACGCGGCGGCGCTCTTCGTCAGTGGCATCCGCTTCGACGCGCGTCGCGCGATGGAGATCGGCCTGGTCGAAGCGGTCGAGTCACCCGAGGAGCTCGACGCGAAGCTCGCGCTCTACCTCGACGCGATCGTCGCCGGCGGCCCGCGCGCCGTGAACGCCGCGAAGCAGCTCGTGCGCGACATCGCAGGCCGCCCGGCCGATGAGGTCCGCGAGCTCACCGTGAAGCGGATCGCCGAGCTTCGCGTGAGCGCCGAAGGCCAGGAGGGCATGCGCGCGTTCCTCGACCGGCGCAAGGCGCGCTGGGACACGTGACCACGCTCCTCGTCGCGAATCGCGGCGAGATCGCGCGGCGCATCTTCCGTACCGCGAAACGCATGGGCATGCGAACGGTGGCCGTGTATTCGGACGCGGACGCGTCGCTGCCGTTCGTGCGCGAGGCTGATGTCGCGGTGCGCCTCGGTCCGGCACCCGCGAGCGCGTCGTACCTCGATATCGAGCGCATCCTGGCCGCCGCGACCGAGACGGGCGCCGACCTCGTGCATCCGGGCTACGGCTTTCTCGCCGAGTTGCCGCGGTTCGCGACCGCCGTCGCTGCGCGCGGCCTGCGCTTCGTCGGGCCTCCGCCCGAGGTCCTCGCATCGCTCGGCGACAAGGCCAAGGCCAAAGACCTCGCACGGCTCGCCGGCGTCCCGACCCTACCCGGCTTCTACGGAGACGATCAGCGCGACGAGTCCTTTCTCGAGGCTGCGCGGCGCGTCGGGTATCCAGTGATGGTGAAGCCAGTCGCGGGCGGCGGCGGCATCGGCATGCAACGAGTCCGCGAGGAGGGTGCGCTGCGCGATGCGCTCGCGAAAGCACGCCGCGTCGCGGCCGCGTCGTTCGGTGACGAGCGCCTGCTGCTCGAGCGTCTGGTCGATCGCCCGCGTCACATCGAGGTGCAGATCCTCGCGGACACGCACGGCAACGTGATCGCGCTCGGCGAGCGCGACTGCTCGGCGCAGCGGCGGCATCAGAAGGTGCTGGAGGAGACGCCCGCGCCCTCACTCGACGACAAGCAGCGGAAGGCCGTGGCCGAAGCGGCGATCGCGATCGCGAGGCGGTCCGGCTACGTCAACGCGGGCACGGTCGAGTTCGCGGTCGATGATCACGACGCGTTCTTCTTTCTCGAGGTCAACGCGCGGCTGCAGGTCGAGCACCCGGTGACCGAGCTCGTGTGGGACATCGATCTGGTCGAGCAGCAGCTGCGCATCACGCAAGGCGAGCGACTCCTTTTGAAAGAGCCTGCGCCCCGCGGCCACGCGATCGAGGTACGCCTCTACGCGGAGGATGTGGCCGCGGGCTTCCTCCCCTCGACCGGCCCGATCCTTCACGTCCGGTGGCCCGAAGGCATCCGCGTTGATGCCGGATATGGCGAGGGCGACGAGGTCACGCGCCATTACGACCCGATGCTTGCGAAGCTCATCGCCCACGGCCCGCACCGCAAGCTCGCGCTGGCGAAGCTCGAGGAGGCGCTGGCGCGTACCGAGGTGCTCGGCGTGCGCACGAACCTTCCGTTCCTGCGTGGGCTCGCGGCGCATCCCGACGTGCAGCGCGGCAAGATCGACACGGAGCTCGTCGCTCGCGAGTTCGAGCGTCTTGTGCCGAACACCACGAGCGTCCCGCCTGAGGCGATCGCGTTGGCCGCGTCTGCGGTGGCCGATTCGGCGAAGCAACGTGACGATCCGTGGAGCGAACTGGGAGCGTTCCGCATCGGCGAAGCTGCCGGCACGACCATCGTGCTGCACGAGGGCGTACGCGAGCACGCCGAGCGCGTCAGCGGCGCAGGCCCATACGAAGCTTCCGGCCATCGCATCGCGCGGGATCCCACCGAAGCGCACGCTTGGACCATCGACGGCGAAGCGGCCGCTGCCGCGGTCGCGGGCGCGAGCGTCTGGGTGACCGTCGCCGGACGCACGGACGAGTTCACGACCGAGCCGCCGGATCGTGCAGTGGACGCGGCCGCCACGGCCGAGGTCGCCGCGCCGATGCCCGGCGTCGTCATCGCGGCGCAGGCGCACGCTGACCAGCACGTGCGCCGCGGCGATCTGCTGTTCGTCGTCGAGGCGATGAAGATGGAGTTACGCGTCGAGGCACCGGCGAACGGGACCGTGACGCGCGTGCTCGCTTCGGTCGGTCAGCAA
This sequence comes from Chloroflexota bacterium, assembly GCA_031394155.1. Classification (GTDB taxonomy): domain Bacteria; phylum Chloroflexota; class Limnocylindria; order P2-11E; family P2-11E; genus CF-39. The sequence continues at coordinate 8,744 of JANMWW010000165.1, forward strand.
GTCCAGCGCGGCCAGCGCCTCGCGGAGTTCGAGCCTGAGCGCCCCTAGCCCGAGGTCGCGCCAGCGTTAGCCGCGCCGGAAGAGCCGCAGGGGAGCGCTCAGACCGGAGCGGATCGCGGCGTTGTGCCAGATGTTCTTCGCGTTCTTCCACTGGCGGCGGCCGTCGACGCACGCGATCTTCGTCCGCACCGCGGCGTCAGCTGCGCCGAAGTGGTGAGCGAGGTTCGTGAGTGTCGAGCGCCAAATATCGTTCTGCATCCGGTCGCCGAGGACCGGCGTCATCATCGCGAGCTCCCAGAAGGGATCGCTCGCCCGCGTGAGCTCCTGGACCTGCGCCACGGTGGCGCCGGATTCGTCGATGTGTGCGCTGAACGTGAGCGTGCCCGCGAAGGGGTGCCCCTCCGGCGACATGAAGCTGAACGACACGTCGTCGGCGTAGATCACCAGGATGCCGGTGGCCATCGTCGGCGTGCCGGGCAGCGTCGCGTTGATGATGCCGATCTCGCCCGGCGCGATACCGGTCGCCGGCAGGAACATCCGCTGGCCCTTCGGCCAGAAGTCGCCGAATCGCGTCTTCCATGTGGCGATCACCGCCTGCGGCGTGACGCCGGGTCCCAGTTGGACCGCGAAGGTCTTCTGGAACAGCCGGCCAAAGCCGCCGTTCGCCGCGTTCAGCCGGCGGCCGCGGACGTTCGCGTTGACCGCACCGTCAACGACCGCAGGGTCGAGAGTCTTCGTGGGCTTCGCCCAGTTGCTGTCATCGCGCGTCATGGCCGTCCTCCCTTACGCCTTCGCCGCCGCGAGCGCCGCGGCCTCGTCGTCGTGGATGCCGATCGCCTCGTCGAGGCGGGTGAGCTCGAAGATCTGCCGGTAGTGCTCGTTCAGCCCGCACGCGAGCAGCTTTTGCTTCTGCCTATTCGTGCGCACGAGCAGCGTCACGAGCAGACCGATGCCGCCGCTATTCATATAGTCGAGAGCCGAGAAGTCGAGCACGATCGCGCGGGTCTTCTCCCCCGCCTGGACGTACGCCGCCATGAGTGGCTGCTCTGACGCCGCGGTCACGTCCCCGCGCACGCGGATCACGATGGTCCGTTCATCGATGCGATCGGCCGTTGTCGTCGTCGGTGTTGTCATCATCTCGACCCCTCACCTTTCAAGGCTGCGTTCTCGTCCGCAAAGACCGTCATGAAGTCCACCAGGCGCGTGATCTCGAAGATCTCCCGGTAGTGATCGGAGAGGCCCGACGCGCGGATCGCGCGACCGTCCTTCCGCGCCCGAGCAAGGATCCCGACGATGAGCGCGATCCCGGTGCTCGACAGGAAGTCGACACCGGCGAAGTTGAGTAGCACCGTCTTCGATCCGTGTGCCACCGCAGCCGCGTACGCGTCATTCAGCGCGCTCTCCGCGGTCGAGTCGATCTGCGCTGGCAGATCTACAACGGCCGTCGCGTCGTGATAGCGCATCGCGTTCCCTGTGCTCGTCACCTACTCCGCTCCCTTCTCGCCGAGCCGCATCACGAGCTCGACGGTGTGATGTGTGTCCGTGGTGTGTGTGCGTAGGTCGTCGACCATGTTCTTGATGAGGAACAGTCCCCACCCGCGTGGCTTCTGGAGTCCCGCGAGCTTCGCTTCGATGTCCGGCGTCTCGGCCGTGGGGATCTCCTTGCCGCCGCCGTTGTCGACGATGCGCACCGTGAGCTCGTGATCGGTCGTGCTGACCCGCACGTGCACCGGCAGGGCGGGATCGCCGCGGTTGCCGTGTTCGATCGCGTTCATCGTCGCCTCGGAGACCGCGGTCTTCAGGCGCTCGTAGCGTTTTGCATCGAGGCCGACGTCGCGCACGACCTCGGCGACCCGGTCCATCACCTTGCGCTCGTTGCCCATCGCGCTTGATTCGTGAAACTCCGCCAGAACGTGCTCGCCGGAGGTACCCGCCGACCGCGCCAAAGTGACGAGGGTGATGTCGTCCTCCTGCTCCCATGCCGGTCCAGTGAAGCGCCCGAGCGCGTCGAGCAGCCCGTCGATGAGCTCGTGCCCGATCCCCCCTCCGCCCATCTGCGCTCGCATGCGGGCGAAACCGAACATCGCGCGATCAGCGTCGTGGGCCTCCGCCAGGCCATCGGAGTGCAGGAGAAGGACGTCGCCCGGCCCGAGTACGGCTTCTTTTTCTTCGTAGCGCATGCCCGGCATCGCTCCCAACGGCATGCCGGTCGCGCGCAGCTCCTCGACCCGATCGCCGCGGCGCACGAACGGAAGGTCGTGACCCGCGTTCGCGAAGCGGAGCGAGCCGGTCTTCGGGTCGAGCACCGCGTAGAGGCAGGTGACGAACATGTTCTCCGGGATGTCAGTGTGGAGGTACTCATTCACCCGCTGAAGGACCGCACCTGGCGCGACGAGTCGCGGGGCCTCACTGCGGAGCACGCTCCGCGTCGTCGCCATCACGAGAGCGGCCGGCACGCCGTGCCCGGTGACGTCACCGACGACGAGCCCGACCTTACCCTCCGGAAGCTCGATGAAGTCGTAGAAGTCGCCGCCGATCTCGGCCGCGGCGAGATAGAACGCCGCGATCTGCCAACCCGGCAGGTCGGGCAGCGTCCGCGGGAGGAATTGCTGCTGGATGAGCTGTGCGACGCGAAGCTCCTGGTCGATGCGCGCGCGAGCGCGGACCTCGACTTCTTGCTCGCGCACGAGCTGGGCGACTCGCACCGCCGGGGACGCTTGCGCGGCAAGCTTCTCCAGGAGTCTGCGGTCGTCGGTCGAGTAGTCCTGGTCGGACAGGCGGCGGCCGAGGTTGAGGAGGCCGATGAGCTCGCCTTGGCTGATGAGCGGGACGACGAGCTTCACGCCCGCCGCGCGCAGCGCGGCGACCGCCGCTGATTCGAGCTCGAGGCCATCGAGCGCGACGGCGCCGGAGCCCGCGTGGAAGTACGCGAGGATCGGGTCGTTCGGCGCGATGTCGATCGGCGGCGTCTCGAGCGCCCGAGCGCGCGCTGCCGGGGCACGCGTGGCGGGTGCCGACGTCTCGTCGCTTCGGCCCAAGGCCCGCCGGAACGTCCTGGTGAGCGAGATCATCTCGACTCCTTTTCTATCCCGCGGGCGTCCGAGAATCGTTACGGCGATCCGCGGCCATCTGCTTCTTGATCGCGTTGATCTGGTCCCACCGGATCTCCGGCGGCTCCAGGCCCCGCGCAGCGAGATACCGGCGCGCGCGCCCGCGAGCGTATCGACCAGGAGCTCC
>JANMWW010000172.1:0-7442 GCA_031394155.1 Chloroflexota bacterium
GCTCGTCGCCGATGGACGCCGCGTGATCTGCGCGGGCCTCGATCTGGACTTCCGCGGCGAGCCGTTCGGCCCGGTGCCGCTCCTGCTCGCGCTCGCCGAGCGCGTCGACAAGCTCGAGGCGATCTGCGTCGTCTGCGGCGAGCCCGCGACCCGCACGCAGCGGATCGTCAACGGCGTGCCCGCGTTCTACGACGAGCCGATCATCGTCATCGGCGCGAAAGAGGCCTACGAGGCTCGCTGCCGCGCGTGTCACGAAGTACCAAGGCGAACGGCCGCGCCCGTATGACGGATACGGCCAGGCCGATCAAGCCGACCGCGTATGGCGGCCAAGCGGTCATCGAAGGCGTGATGATCCGCGGAATGCGGACCGTTGCACTCGCGTGCCGTCAGCCCGACGGCGGCATCTACCGCTACCGCGAGCCATTGCACTCGTTGCTTCTGACCTCGCCCATCGCCCGCGCCCCATTCGTCCGGGGGCTGGTCGTGCTGTATGAGTCCCTGTCGTACGGGATGCGGATGCTGATGCGTTCGGCCGACGTGCAGGTCGATGAGAAGGAGCGCGACAGCGGGCCGAGCACCACCCTGGTGATGGGCCTCGCGCTCGTCTTCGCTCTGCTCGTCTTCGTCGGGGTCCCGTACCTGGCCACGCAGCTCCTGCGCGCGGCAGTCCCCTCGAGCCTTGCTTTGAATCTCGCGGAAGGCGCGCTCCGCATGGCGCTGTTCCTCGGCTACCTCGGAGCGATCTCTTTCATGCCCGACATCCGCCGCGTGTTCGCGTACCACGGCGCGGAGCACATGACGATCCACGCCTTCGAGCACGGCGACCCGCTGACCCCCGAACGCGTCGAGCCGTACCCCACGGCGCATCCGCGCTGCGGCACCGCGTTCCTGTTGTTCGTCGTCGTCGTATCGATCGCCCTGTTCGCGTTCGTGCCGCGCGCCAATGTGATCGTCGACCTCATCGCCCGGCTCGCCCTCGTGATCCCGGTAAGCGCAATTTCCTATGAGATCCTGAAGCTCGGAGCTGCGTACGAGCGCGTGCCCGCGATGAGATTTCTGATCGCGCCGGGTCTCCTGCTTCAGCGCATCACGACGCGCCGGCCCGATCGCGGGATGATCGAGGTCGCGATCGCGTCGCTCGAAGAGGCGCTCGCGGGCGATGCGCGCTATGCGGCGGAAGGGACGGCCCCCTGGCCATGAGCGACGCCCTGATGACGCCCGGTCTTCGCAAGCAGCTCGAACGGGTCGAGAAGCGCTACGACGAGCTCAGTACGGGCCTGTCCTCGCCGGAAGTGACGAGTGACCCCAATCGGATCCGCCAATTTGGCCAGGAGCTGTCCTCGCTCACCGCCGTCGTTGACGCCGTTCGCGCCCTGCGGACCGCCGAGGCACGTGTCAAAGAAGCGCAAGAGCTGATCGAATCGGATGATGGTGACCTCGCGGACCTCGCGCGCGAGGAGCTCGCTTCGGTGTCGCTCGAGGTGGACGGGCTCACGGTGAGGCTGCGTTCTTTGCTCGTGCCGCGCGACCCGCTCGATGAGAAGAACGTGATCCTCGAAATACGCGCCGGTGAAGGGGGCGAGGAGGCCGCGCTCTTCGGGGCGGATCTCTACCGCATGTACACGCGCTACGCCGAGCGGCAGAAGTGGAAGACCGAGATCATGTCGCAGTCCGATTCCGAGAAGGGCGGCTTCAAAGAGATCATCTTCCGCGTAGCGGGCCGCGGCGCGTTCAGCAAGCTCAAGTTCGAGTCGGGCGTGCATCGCGTGCAGCGCGTGCCGTCGACCGAGGCGCAGGGCCGCATCCACACCTCGACCGCCACCGTCGCGGTGCTGCCGGAGGCAGAAGAGATCGACATCCAGATCGACGAATCCGAGCTGAACATCGACGTCTACCGCGCCGGCGGCAAGGGTGGTCAGGGCGTGAACACGACGGACTCCGCGGTGCGGATCACGCACCTCCCGACGGGCATCGTCGTCACGTGCCAGGACGAGCGCTCGCAGCTGAAGAACCGCGCGAAGGCCATGGCCGTGCTGCGCTCGCGCCTGCTCGCGCACGAGATGGAGCAGCGCGACACCGTGCAGGGCAACGCGCGCCGCGCGCAGATCGGTCGCGGCGAGCGTTCCGAGAAGATGCGCACCTATAACTACCCGCAGGACCGGATCACCGACAAGCGCATCGACCACAACCTTTCGAACATCGAGCGCCGCATGGACGGCGACATCGACGACCTCATCGCCGAGCTATCCGCGCAGGACGAGGCGGAGCGGCTGTCCACGCTCGAGGAAGAGGTCTAAGAAAGCGGACCTCGCAGTTCGCGGCGGCACGGTCGTGACGGCGCGCGGCCACCAACGCGCGGACGTCGGCATCACTGACGGGCGCATCAGCGCCGTGGGCGACGTCGGGAAGTCCGATCACGAGATCGATGCGCGCGGGCTCTTGGTCCTCCCGGGCTGCATCGATCTGCACACGCATCTCGTATCGACGCCGACGTGGACACCGCTCGACGGCTTCGCGAGCGGCACGCGCGCCGCGATCGCCGGTGGCGTGACGACGGTCGTCTCGATGGTCTACCAGGAGGACGGCTCGCTGCGCCGCGGCGTCGAGCGCGCGCTCCGCGACGCGGCTCCGGCGATCGCGGACTACGCATTCCACATCGTCGTCGTCGATCCCTCGGACGGCGCGATTGCCGAGCTGCCCGGTCTGGTCCGCGACGGACACGCTGGACTCAAGGTCTTCATGGTGATGAAGCAATTCGGCGAGCGTGTGACCGACTTCCTGCGGCTGTACGCGGCTGCGAAGAAGAGCGGCATGGTGGTCGCGGTCCACGCAGAGGACCACCGCTTCATCGCCGACGCGACCGCCGCGCTGTACGCCGAGGGCAAGACCGGCGTGCGCCATTTCCCCGAGAGCCGTCCGGTGGAGGCAGAGGTCATCGCGGTGCGCCAGGCAGTGCAGCACGCCGAGATCACCGGCGCGTGGCTCTATCTCGTCCATCTCTCATCCGCCCGCGCGGTCGCCGAGCTCGCTGCGGCGAAGCGGCGCGGCGTGACGATCTACGGAGAGACGCGTCCGCTGTACCTGTACCTGACAAGCGCGTATTTCGACCGCGAGGACGCTGCGCTGTGGGTCGGACAGCCACCACTGCGCGAGTACGACGACGTCGACGCCATCTGGGCGGCGCTCGCGGACCATTCGCTCGATGTCGTCGCGACGGATCACATTCCCAGGAGCCGAGGCGACAAGATGGCGCCGGGCCTGGCGTTCGACAAGATCCCGCCCGGTGTGTCGAACCTCGAGACGCTACTGCCAATGCTCTATTCAGAAGGAGTGCGCAAAGAGCGGATCGCGATCGAGCGTCTGGTGGATCTGCTCGCGACGACGCCAGCTCGTATTGCCGGTCTTCGAACGAAGGGCGAGATCGCGGTGGGGAAGGATGCCGATCTGGTGCTCTTCGATCCCGAGCGCACGCGCACGATCGCCGCGACCGAGATGCACTCGGCCGCCGACTACGACCCGTATGAAGGCTGGGAGGTCACTGGCTGGCCGCGCGTCGTCTTGTTGCGCGGCCAGATCGCGTACGACGGCGCGATTCGCGCGGCGCCAGGTTCAGGTCGCCTCGCGTTCCGCTCACCGCACCCGTAGATGCACGCCGGCGATCCGCAACGACCGCGATCTCCGGCCTGATCGGCGACCCCGCTCAGGCCGTCGACGCTCTTGCCGTCTGAGAGGATCGCCGGCGCGTTCAGGCTCGCGAACCCATCGCTGGTCGGCGTCAGTCGGCCGGCGCCATGCCGTATCCGTCGGCGTATGCCGGAGCGCTACGCATCAACCGTTCCCGTTACCGTGTTGTTGTGGAACGGCTCTCCTACGACGACGACACCGCGTTCACCCTGGCCGACGACGCGTCGACGATCGCACGCGTGGCGCGTACCGCGACACGCGATCAGCTGCGCGCGGCGAAGTTCGACGAGTGGACCGCCCTCGAGGTCATCGGTCATGTCGCGGACATGGCGGAGGTGTTCGCCGGGCGCGTCCGCCGGATGGTCGGCGAGGAGAAGCCACGTTTGGCGAGCGCGGACCAGGACGCGATCCACGCCGAGCGCCGGAACAACGAGCGCGAGCCCATGGAATTCGCGAAGCGCATCCAGGCCGCGCACGGCGAGATCGTGCGTCTGCTTGCTGAGAAGGCGAACCGAGCACGTCTTGGCATCCACGGCGAGTGGGGTGAGATCGATGCGGCGCATGTCGCCGCGTATCAGGCCCGGCACGCGCACGAGCACGTCAGCCAGGTCGCAGAGCAGTTCCCGCCGGCGAACTGACCCGCAACTCTTAGCCGTGGCGTAATACGTGTTGTGAGCGCACTCCGCGACCAGGCCCTGGCACCGCTGTCGCGCGCCGACGCTGAGCGACTGCTTCCCGAGCTCACCACCGGCCGCGCCAGCCTGGAGCGCCGCCTCTTGCGTGGGCGCTGCCTCAAGTACCTCGAGTCGTTCGACCTCGCCTGGTCCGAGCTGAGCGCGGTGTTCCCGCTCGTGAAGGATCCGCTCCTCAAGGCGCGGGTCGCGGTCGACCTGATGCACCTCTCCTATTACCTCGTTCGCCGCGACGACTTCCTTCGCTATCGCGCGCTGGCCGAGGGTCCGGCGGCCGGCGATCCCTTGATCCTGGCCGAGCTCCATCTCGGCTCGTCGATCGTGAACACCGCGAGCAACGAGATCCGTCAGGCGCTGAGCGACGCGCGGCGCGCCGAAGATGCGCTCACCGGTGCGCCGAAGGGCCGCGGGCGCGACCTCGTCGCGACGCGCGTGCAGCGGCAGCTCGCGCATCTGCTCTCGCACGCGGGCGACTACGTCGGAGCGCGCGCTGCCGCCGATCTCACCGTGAAGCACGCTGCGCGCCTCGCCGATCCGGCGGAGGTCGCGTGGGGCGCTTACACCGTCGGCTTCGTCGACTGGTTCGCCGGACGCCTCGATGGCGCGGTCGAGCAATTCACCAAGGCCGAGGCCGAGCTTCGACAGTACGGCTCGTCGCTGTGGCGGCACACTCTGCTTTGTCTTGCGCGCGCGCGCCTCGAGCGCGGCGAGCTCACCGAAGGCGAGCGCCTCGCGCGCCAGAGCGCGACCGGTGCGGCTGAGGACCATGGACACATCGCGCTGCTGCGCGGCGAGGCCGAGGTCGCCGACCTGATCCTGACGCGCGCCAGCAAGGGCATGCCCGAGGACGAGCAGTTCCGCGATTTCGTACGCGCGATCGTGAAGGCACAGAAGGGCGATCCGCGGACCGGCGTGCGGATGCTCGAAGAGGCCACGCGCGAATTCGAGTCGCGCGGCATGGATCACTGGGCGATCGGTGCGGCGGTACACGCGGCGTTCTGGCGCGAGTCGATCGTGCGCGGCGGCGGCGCCTCGCGCGCGATCACGCTGGTGCGCGATATCGGCACGCGCGGCGGCGAAGGTTTCGCGTACTACCTGCCCGACGTGGCCGAGTGGCTGGGTAGATCGGCGGAGCGCGATCCGCAGGCGAAGGCGCTTGGGCACAAGATCCGCGCGCGCGCCGAAGCCGCGCAGCGCCGCGCGCAGGCCGATGCCGGAGAGGGCGCGGGCGCGTCGGCACTCGATGAGGCGACCTTCGGTCTCCGCGCGATCGGTCTCACCTGGCGCGAAATTGGGATCCTGCGCGAGATGGAGCAGCTGTCGCGCGACGGCCACCGTCTCGACCGCAACGCGCTCGCCGGCCGGCTTTCGGTGTCGCCGAACACGCTGCGCGTTCATCTCACGCGCATCCGCGCGAAGCTCGACGTCGTGGACAAGCGCGGGGATGAAGTACTGCTCGAGGCGGCGCTGTCACGGAGGCCCGGACTGATCTAGTTCGACGCAGCGGATGGTCCGCACAGTCCCGTGCCGCGTCGCCTGTGCGTCTGCTGGCTAGGGAATCACTTGACGGCAGGTGTCCAATGGCCTGAGCACCGGCGCGGTGCACGCGGGGGAGGGCGGACGTGTCAGATCGACGACTCAGTCGACGTGCATTTCTAGGCGCCACCGCGGCAGGCGGCGCCGCTGTCATCGCGGATCGAATGGGCTTTTCGTCGGACGCCGCGACGCTGCCGGCCAGCTCGTGGCTCGACGCGTCGATCACGCAACTGCAGCACCTGATGTCCTCGGGTCAGATGACCAGCCGCGAGCTGACACAGGCGTACCTGGGGCGCATCGCCGATCTGAATCCACTGCTGCACGCCGTGATCGAGACCAACGGCGAGGCACTGCAGATCGCGCGACGGCGCGACGCGGAGCGTCGCGACGGGCGCGTTCGCGGCCCGCTTCACGGGATCCCGATCCTTCTGAAGGACAACATCGCGACCGCCGACGAGATGCAGACCACAGCGGGATCGCTGGCGCTCGTTGGAAGTCGCGTCCCGGCTGACGCCGTCGTCGCGGCGCGACTGCGTGCCGCGGGCGCTGTCATCCTCGGCAAGACCAATCTCTCCGAGTGGGCCAACTTCCGCGGTATAGCGCCCTTCAACGGATGGAGCGCTCGCGGCGGATTTACGCGCAACCCTTATCGACTCGACCTTGACCCGTGCGGCTCGAGCTCCGGGTCCGGCGTCTCACCGGCCGCGAACTTCAGCGCCGGTGCCGTCGGAACGGAAACAGATGGCTCGGTTCTCTGTCCCGCGGGCGAGAACCACATCGTCGGTCTCAAGCCCACGTTGGGTCTCGTTTCGCAGAAGGGCATCATCCCCATCGCACACAGTCAGGACACCGCCGGCCCGATGGCGCGCAACGTCATGGACGTCGCGATCATGCTCAACGCGATGCGGTCGCCGTTCGGGCCTGTTTCGACAGCACTCGACGGCGCCGATGGGGATGGGCACGACGTCGGTGAGCTGCCCGCCGACTACACGCGTTTCGTGCGTCCCGGTGCGATGCGCGGCGCGCGCATTGGCGTCGACACGCGCTGGCTCGATCCAGGCGACTTTGGTCCGCACGACGCCGGGATCGATGCCGTCTTCGCTTCAGCGCTCGCGGCAATGCGTCATGCGGGCGCGACCGTCATCGAGGTCGACGGCGGAGATCCGCTGCTCTACTTCGACGACGAACTCACCGTGCTGCTGTACGAGATCAAGGCGGATATGGCCGCGTACCTCGCGCCCGTCCGGAACACGCAAATGCGCACGCTCGCCGACCTCATTCAGTTCGACAAGGACCATTGCACCGAAGAGATGAAGTACTTCGGCCAGGAGTGGTTCGAGCAGGCTGAAACGACGACGGGTCTCTCTGATCCCGCCTACCTCGCCGCACGTGCCAACTGCGTACGCCGGACGCGCGCGGAAGGTATCGACCGCGTGATGCGTGAGCATCACGTCGACGCGATCGTCGCTCCGACGTACAGCTTCGGCACCGCACCGGCCGCCGTCGCGGGCTACCCGAGCATGTCGGTGC
>JANMWW010000212.1:0-4815 GCA_031394155.1 Chloroflexota bacterium
CCCTCGTCGAGCACGAGGATCTCGTCCGCATCCTTCACCGTGGAGATGCGGTGCGCCACCACGATGCTCGTGCGCTCGCGCATCACGCCCCGCAGGCGCTTGAGGATCTCGGCCTCGGTGTAGGTGTCGACGGCGGAGAGCACGTCGTCGAGGATCAGCACGCGCGGATCCTTCGCGACGGCCCGCGCGATCGCGGTGCGCTGCTTCTGACCACCCGAGAGCGTCACGCCGCGCTCGCCGATCATCGTGTCGTACCGCGCCGGGAAATCTTCAACGTCCTTGCCGAGCTGCGACACCTCGCCCGCCCAATCGAGCTCGGAGTCGGACAGCGCCTTCTCGCGCCCGAAGCCCACGTTCTCGCGGAGCGGCACAGAGAAGAGGAAGGTCTCCTGGGGCACATAGCCGATCGCGCGGCGCAGGACCGGGAGCGGATAGCGCTTCACGTCGATGCCGTCGATGAGGATCTCGCCCTGCTGCGCGTCGAAGAGCCGTGGGATGAGGTTCACGAGCGAGCTTTTCCCGGCGCCGGTCGGCCCGACGATCGCGAGCGAGCCACCCGCCGGGACGGAGAACGAGATGTCGCGCAGGACGATCGTTTGGCCGTACGCGAACGAGATGCCCCGGAACTCGACCGCGCCGCGGATGGTGTTCGGCACGGGATCCATCGGATCGGTGACCGTGGACTCGGCCTCGTAGATCTGCTCGAGGCGCCCGAGCGACGCCCACCCCTGCTGGATCATGTTCGTGACCTCGCCGAGCGCGATCATCGGCCACGAGATGATCTGCAGGTACGCGACGAACTGGACCAGCTGGCCGATCGTGAGCCTTCCCTCGATCGCGTCCTGCCCGCCGACCCAGAGGATCGCGAGCACCGCGAGGCCGAGCAGGAACTGCATCGCGGGCCACACCAGTCCGTTGACCTTCGCCAGGTCGATGGCCTTCTGGAGATAATCCCGGTTCACAACGGCGAACGACTCGATCTCCGGCTCCTCCTGGCTGAAAGCCTTCACGACGCGGATACCCGAGAAGTTCTCCTGGGCTTTCGCCGAAAGATCGCCGAACTGCGACTGGAGCTGCTCGAATCTCTTGTTCACGCGTCGGCCGATCGTCCAAAACGCGTACGAGGAGATCGGCGTGAGCGCGAGCGCGATGAGCGCGAGCTTCGTGTTGACGCTGAACATCGAGATGAACGTGAAGAACAGCGTCAGGAGCGTGTTCGTCAGCATCAAGATGCCGAAGCCGATCATCTGACGGACCGCCTGCAGGTCGTTGGTGAGCCGGGCCATGAGGTCGCCGATGCGCTGATGCTGGAAGTACGCGAGGTGCATGGTCTGCAGGTGTGCCAGTAGGTCGTCGCGCATCCGGTACTCGACCTGGCGCGATGCGTCGAGGATGCGCCAGCGGCCGATGCCGCGGAGGATGTTCTCCACACCGGCGAGACCGACCATGAGCAGCGCGAGCTTGGTGACGATGTCCAGATCGGCGCCCCTGGTCAGTGTGTCGACGATGCGGCCGATCAGGAGCGGCGGCAGCACGGCGACGAACGAGCTCAGGCCGACGATGAGGATGCCGAGCGCGAGTCGGAGCTTGTGCTGGCCGAGATAGTGGAGGAGGGTTGCGCGAGAGGACCTCACTCGAGGTCGATTCTAACCGAGCGGCTCCGACTCCTGATTGACAACTCGGTGACGTTCGCCGGCCTGCATGCGCGCTTTTCGCCCCGCGAGCCACACGCCGAACACGACGACCGCGGCCATCAAGAACACCGGCGCGATGCCCCAGACGTCCGCGATCGGTCCGACGATGATCAGCGGCACGAAGCTGAATATCGAGACGAGCGTGTTGAGTACTCCGAACACACGGCCACGGATGTCGTCCGGCAACTCCTCCTGGAGCAGCGTCATCGCCGGCACGGTGATGAACGAGTACGCAACACCGAAGACGAACGCCGTGACGCTGACGATGCCGACAAAGAAGGGCAGCGCCCCACCGAGGCCGTTCAGCGTGCCGCCCAATCGCGAGTCGGCGAACACGTCGGCGAACGGGCGCGCCGCGGCGAGCGACACGAGCGCGACGGCGGTCACGATGAGCCCGGAGCCGATGGCGTGCGGCCGCCCGATGCGCCGGCTCACGAAATTGAGCAGCCCCAGGCCGGCGACCACCCCGACGCCCGCGGGCCCCACGAGCACAACGACGTTGCGCTCGCCAAGTCGAAGGACCTCCCGGACGAAGCCGGGGGCGAGCGCGCCGGCGATCGCCACGAGCGTGTTCGTCAGCGCGATGTAGATCATCGCCCAGGTCACGATCGGCGTCGCGCGCAGGTAGTGGAACGCGTCCGCGATGCCGCGCCGGGTCTCGGTGACGGCACGTCCCGCGAGATGCACGTCGAGGATCGAGCCGGCGGCCTGCGCCTTCGGCAGCGTGAGACACAGCAGCGAGGCGATCAGGAACATCGTGACGATCGTGAACCACAGCGTGTAGAAGCCGTACAGGCTGACGACGATCGGCGCGAGGATGATGAAACCGAACAGGAACGCGCCGTTGAACGTGAACGTAAAGAGCGAGTTCGCGATGAGCAGGTCCTTCTTCGGCACGATCGACGGGATCGTCGCCGCCTCGGCCGGCACGAAGAAGATCGTCACCGTCGCCACGAGGAAGTTGACCAGGTAGGCGGTCGTGACGCTCTCGCCCGCCAAAAGCAGCGGGATGATCGCGGCCGCGCGCAGCGCGTTCGTCACGATGAGGACCAGGCGCCGGTCGGTGCGATCGACGATGACGCCTCCCGCGAATCCGAACAGCACCGCTGGGATGATCGCGAGGAGGATCAGGAAGGAAGAGGAGGTGTTCGAATGCGTGAGCTCCGCGACGAGGATGATGAGCGCCGAAGTGACGGCGTTCGACGCGGTCTGCGACAGGACCTGCGCCCCCCAGATCGCCATGAAGGCGCGATTGCGGAGCAGGCCGAGCTCCGCCCTCTCGGGAACGTGGGACAAACCGCGGGGATCTATTGGGCGGGTGCCAGCGGTCCGCGCTCGACGAACCGTTTGATGTCGCGCTCGACCGAGGCGCGCGGCACGAGCACGCGATGCGAGCAGGTCGTGCAACGGAGCCCGATGTCGGCGCCGAGCCGCACGATGCGCCAGCTGTCACCGCCGCACGGGTGCGGCTTGCGCAGAACGACGACATCGTCGAGATACAGGGACATCGGACCCTTCGTGCGGGTCTGCGGAGCCTCGCTCATGAGGCGGAAGTCTAGCCGCGAGGCGGGTTTGCGAGGCTCGGTAAGGCAAGAGCTGATTCCCTATCGACGCTGAAGCGCGTGCTCCGGTAGATCAGCTCGAACTGTCCGATGATGCCGCCGATCCGCGTCATCGCGACGTACATGACCTCGGGCGCTCCGACCGCGCTCACGGTCCACGGACCCTTGATCGGCGCGGCGTCGACCATGAGCGCAGACCTGTCGCCCGCGATCCCGAACCACGACCGCGGGCCGACGCGAACGCCGTTGATCGAAACCGCCTCGGCGCCCGCGTTGCGCAACTCGTTCACCAGATCAGAGAGCGCCTTGTCGTCGAAGGCGCCATCGACCTTCACGCTGACGCCCTGCCCTTTCACGGCCGTGCGTGCAGCGAAGACCTCGAGCTGCGAAAGCTGACGCTGCGCTTCGGTGAGCGAGCCGGTGCCGTTCGATGCGTCCTGACGCGCGCTCTCCGTGCGCAGGCGCAGATCGAAGATCTCATCACGCAGACCGTTGTTGCGCTCGGCCAAGTTCGCGATAAGCGTGGTCAACGACGACGGGGTCTCGAGCTGCAGGCTCCGCGAGTAGACATCCTGCGCCTTTATCTGCGTGACCACGAGCAGACCGAGAAAGAGCGCGACGATGGCTGCGGAGATCCCGCCGGCGTTCGTGCGCACGCTATTGAGGCGTGCCGTATCGCACGTTGAGCGCGCCCCGATACTCCGGGACCTTCAACGATGACTGGCGCGCGACGCGGAACCCGAGGCCGTAGACATCACGACGCTGCTTGATATCCCGCAGCTCATTGGGATCGTCGTATGACGCGAGGAGGTCGTTCTGCGGTCCGATGACGACGACCGAGAAGGGCGGTGACATCAGCGTGCCGTTCACCATGATCGTCGAGCCGACGCAGTACACGCTCGACGAGCCCACGATCCGCTCGTCGTTGATCGCGATGGCCTGCGCGCCACCGCGCCAGGCGGTGTTGACGATGTCGGTGAGATCGGTCGAATGGCAGATGGACTTATCCACGGTGCTCGGCTGCGACACCGAGGAGGAGCGCGCATCGTCGAGCGTGATCAGCACGCCGTCCCCGCTGCGCTCGGTCAGGCCCGCCGCGGACCGAAGCTCCTCGATGCGCGCCTGAAGGTCGCGGCTGGTGGACGTCTGCGAGGCTGCGCCCCGCTGGATCGCGTCGAGGTCGGTGCGAAGCTTCGCAAGCTGCGCGCGCAGGCTGTCCTGCTCGTTCTGCAACGACTTCGCTGCGTCGAGCAGCGGTGCGTTGTAGCGCACGGTCAGCTCGCTCCGTTCCTGCTGGGTCCTCCACTGGAGCGACACGAGCAGGCCGAAGAGCAGCGCGGGGAGCATCAGCACGAGCGGCGCGGAGAACCGGCGCGGCGGCCGTGCGGCGAAAGTGGCCATCTGTGACGCCAAGTGTCACATACGGTCAGCGCTCTCCCCGGCTCGCGATTGGAAGAGCTCGCGCCGTTTCCTCGAGCGATTTCCCGGCCGCCGAGCAGCCGATCAGGCAAGATCGCACCGATGGCGACCGGGATGCCACCGGCCCTCCCCAGAACGGG
>JANMWW010000297.1:0-7866 GCA_031394155.1 Chloroflexota bacterium
CCCCCTCGAGCTCGTGCTCGAGCCCGAGGAGGCCGTTGCCAACTGGCCCGGGGGCGGATGGCCGACGGTCCGTGCCTGGCGCGAGCGCGCAGCGAAGACGCAGCCCGCGGACGAAGCGGTGGCGCGGATGTACCGCACAGCGGAAAGGGCCTTGCGGTCGGCCCACTTTGAACACTATGAGATTGCTAATTGGGCGCGGCCGGGCAAGCGCTGCCAGCACAACCTGGCGTACTGGCGCAATGACGAGTGGCTCGGCCTCGGGACCGGGGCGCACACGCATCTGGCGGGCCAAAGATCACGCCGGCCGGCGTCGCTCGTGGCATACCTCGATGCGATCGAGCGCGGCGCGCCACGGATCAGCGATCCGGCGGCGAATGAGGCATCCGACACGGCGATGCTCGCGTTGCGGCTCGACGAAGGGCTGGACATCGCCGCATACACGGCACGATTTGGTTCCGACATCGCTCGCCGCGTGCATATGGCGCTCGCGAGCACCGACGGCCTTGGTCTGGTGCGCTGGTCGAGCGATGTCGCGCGGCTCACGCCGCGCGGTCGGTTGCTTGCGAGCGAGGTCTTCCTCAGATTGCTCGACGACGATGACGTGCCAACATCCGCAACCCGCTCCGCCGCGCTTGCGGCGACATAGCGGACGCGCTATCACTCGCATGACCGAGTCTTAATGGTCGCGAATCATTATTTGGAGAACTGCAGCATGAGTGACGAGAACCGCGGTCCTGGTTGGCCAAGCGAGCAACAACAGCCCGGATCGGTGTGGCCGGCGCCACAGCCGGCGCAGCCCGCGCCGGCGGCGCCGACGCAGATGGGCGCCGAGTCATCCGCACGCACCGGCGGAGCCAAGCGCACGTCCGGGGCGGCCAAGCCGTCTGGCGGACGAAAGAAGTCGACGGCGGCGCCGAGCGGGAGCGGACGGAAGACGACGGCGCGCAAGAAGACCGCCGCGAAGAAGCCCGCGCGCAAGCCGACCGCTCGAAAGAAGACCGCCGCCCGCAAGCCCGCCGGGCGCAAGACGACCACCGCGCGGAAGAAGACCACCGTGCGCAAGAAGGCCGCGTCAAGCCGCGCGAAGAAGCCGACCCGCCGGCGCCGCTAAGCGGCTCGATGCCGATCGCAAACAAAACACCCCGGCCGTGCTTTCGGTCGGGGTGTTTTCTTTCGAGCGGTGGTGGGTTTTTCTAGTTGCGCTTGCCGCGACCCATCCCGGGCTTACGCCCATGGTTCGCCTTCTTGCTGCGCCAGCCCAGCTTGCCCGTTGTCTTCTGCTTGCGCTGTCCCTTGCTCACGTCTTAAGAACGTCCTCCGTTGGCGAAAAGATGGAGCTGCAGCGCACGCGTCGGCGGCGCGATGAGCTCGGTCACCAACCATTGTGCGATGTCTGCGGACTTGGCGTCGGCCGCGAGGCCGATCTTCGCGTGTGCCGCCTCGAGATGCCGCTTCGCGGCGCGCGGATCGCTCCCCAGCATCCGAGCGGTCTCCGCGAGCGGTTTCTCGAGGACGTCGCGTAGGACGAAGACGCCAAGCTCGGGGCCGCGCAGCGCGTAGCGCCCGACCAGATCGCGCAGCCCGGCGCCGAACAAGCGACCCGTCGCCACAGCGTCGCGGATGACCATCGCGCCCTCTCCGTCGAGCTGGCCGATGCGCAGGAGCGCGGCGACCTCGCCATCGGGGAGGTGGCGCGCCTGGCCCAGGGAGGCGAGGAAGCGCTGGACGACGACGTCATCGGAGACCGCCGCCGTCGCCTCGCCGGGAGCCAGGTCGCGCACCCGCTCGAGCGCGGTCACGAGCGCGCGGCGAAGGCCGTCCAGATCGGCGAACCGAACGACTTCGACGACGGCCGGATTGCCCAGGAGCAGGCGCGAGACGGTGCGGTCGCGCTCGACGACAAGGATGACCGGGATGCCATGCTCTCGCGCCAGCTCCACTTCGATGCCCACGCCGAATGACGGGATGCCCGCGTACGCGACGACCGCGCGGGACCCGGTGACGTGCGCACGATCGATGTCGTACACCGCACGCGGATCCAGGTGCGCGGCCGCCTCTGGGTCGGTGACCCGGTGGGAAAGGTAGGCGCGCAGGCCTGCCGCTCCGACCACCTCGGCAAGGAGCTCATAGAAGAGACGCGTGCGGGCACCGTCCTCGAGGCTCGTCAGAGCGCCCGAGACGTATGCCTCGCCGACGTGGATCTTGGTACCGCTGTCCATGGGGGTGTGAATGCTCGCACGGCCGTCAAGGGACCAAGCCGTACTCGAGACGCTTCTCTCGAGTACGGCTCAGGCCAGCCGGCGCGCTATCCCCAGCGCGGTTGTTCGCCCAGATCGATCCCGAGCGCCGTCTTTGCGACGATCTCATGGACCAGCGCCGAGTTCGCCGGATGGAAGCCACCGGCACGGACATCGCGGTACAGGCGCTCCAGCTCGTTCGTCTTGTACATGCCCGACCCGCCGCTCGCGTCGAGCGCCAGATCGACGACACGCTTTGCGGCTTCGACCGCGTGGTATTTCGCCGCCACGATCTTCGCGGGCCACTCCATCCCGTGATCGACGCCGGTGGACCAGTCGCGCGCGATCTGATCGAGGTGCGGACCCATCGACTCGATCTCGAGCTGCATCTCGGCGATCGTGTGCTGGATCTCAGGGTGATACGCCATTGAGCGCGTCACGGCGAGTGACGTCTTCTTCTTGGCGCTGGCCACCGCGAGATCCCGCGCGCGCTGGGCGATCGCGTAGTAAATGTTCCCGAAGTTGAGCAGCGCCCAGGCGAAGACGCTGAGCACGAACTGATCGGCGGTCCCGGCTGGCAGGATCCGCGCGATGTAGCGGTCAGGCACGAACACGTCTTTCAGGATCGTGTCGTCGCTCCGGGTCGCGCGCATGCCCAGCGTGTCCCAGGTCTCCTTGATCTCGTAACCCTTGCTGTCGCGTGCCATGAAGGCATGGATGATCTTTCCGTCCGCGGTCATCGCGTGAAGGCCCAGCCGCGTCCACACAGGCGTCAGGCTGCTGAACATCTTGTGGCCGCTGATCTTGTAGCCACCGTCGACGCGCGTTGCGGTCGAGGTCGAAAGGAAGAGGGGGAGGTCGTTCCCGGACTCGGCGTGGCCGGCCGCGAACACCTCGCCCGCGAGGGCCTCTTTCAACATCCACTCGAGCGACTTGTCACCGCTGCGCCAGAGGTCCGCCGCGATCCCGACCCAGTACACGTGCATGTTCGTCGCGAGCGCGGTCGCAGGCGCGCGGTACGCCAGACGGCGCGTTTCCTGGCAGACCTGCGCCAGGGTCAGCCCTCGTCCGCCGAGCTCGGCGGGCCCGTTCATCGTCAGGTACCCGGCGCGCTTCAGGTCCGTGAAGTCCTCGTCGAAGAAGCGGTTCTCCCGGTCGTAGCCAGCCGCCCGTCCGCCGAATGTCGCGATCTGCTCATCGGTGAGCACCGTGGCGCTTGCTGGATCTCGCACGATCTTGACCGCGGGCTTCTCCGTGACCGCCATCTCGTCCTCCCCATCGGCCTGTTGGCCGGATTGCGCTGGCAGCAGCATGCGCGCACTGTCAAGCCACCAAGGTGGCCGCGATTTGGTGCCCGGCGACGCACTCCTGGAGCGCGCCTCGGGCGGTCATCGCGACCGCGCGACAGGCAACTCGCTCTAACATTCGGCCTCGTGGCCGAAGCGAAGCTGGCCGAGCATCTCCGGCGCTATCCGTTGTTCGCCAAGCTCTCGGAAGCGGAGCTGCTTTCTCTCGCCGAGCGGGCCCGCGCGAAGTCGTACAAGCGTGGCGAGGCGCTCTTCCGAAAAGACGATCCCGGGACGCACCTGTACGTCGTGCTCGAAGGCTCCGTGAAGATCGCGCTCCCGGGCGAGTTCGGCCACGAGGCGCTCGTGTCGATCATGCGCAAGGGCGATTTCTTCGGCGAGCTCGCGCTTTTCGATGGAAGCCCGCGGTCGGCCTCGGCCACGGCGATGGAGGACACGCGCGCGGCACTTCTCGCGCGCGACGATTTTCTTTTGTTCCTCGAGACGCATCCGCAGTCGGTGCGCGTCGTCCTTGACGCGCTCGCGAAGACGATCCGACGGCTCTCCGACCGCGTCGAAGACCTCATCTTTCTCGATGTCCCGAGCCGGGTGGCGAAGTATTTGCTCGACCTTGCACAGATGGACGGGGACGCGAAGCTCGAGCTCACGCTCACGCAGGATGAGCTCGCGGCGTTCATCGGCGCGTCGCGCGTGTCGGTGAACCGCGTGCTCGGCGATCTCGAGCGGCGCGAGATCATCGAGATCCGCAGAAGGCATATTGTCGTGCGCGACGCAGACAAGCTCGCGAAGGAGATCCGCGTATAGCCGCTCGGCGCGCCGCGAAACGCCCGCTCATCCTCGTCGTCGAGGATGATCCCGCGCTCGGCGAGGTCATCGTCAGCGCGCTCAAGGACGAAGGTCTTGATGCGCGGCTCGCGCACGACGGCGATGAAGCGATGCGGCTCGTCGATACCGCCGCACCCTCCTGCATCATCCTCGACCTGATGATGCCCAAGCGCGATGGCTTCTCGGTGTTGCGCGAGCTGCGCGCCGACGGGCGCATCACGCGCCTGCCCGTGGTCGTGGTCACCGCGATCTTCGGTCTATCGGAACGGATGTATGCGACCGAGCTGGGCGCGGCCGACTACGTCACAAAGCCGTTCGAGCTCGATGACCTCATCTCGCGTGTCCGGGCGCTCGTTAGTCCAGCAGCCGCGTAACCCGGACACGCTCCTTTCTGCTCCCTCGGGCAAAGCCCTCGGTCGCCTAGATCCCTGCTCACTTCGCCGCCTTCGGCTGCTCCGCTCGCGGGGGCCAGGACGGAGCGAGCGGCGGACCGGCGGCTAACTCCTAGCGGCGGCCAGCTCGCTCGTGCACATCGGGCAGCGTGTCGCGGCGAGCGGGATCGGCATCGCGCAGCGCGGGCAATCCTTTGTCGCGGCGGCGGGCTCCTTGATGAGCGCCCGCGCGATGAGGAAGACCACGAACGCCACGATGACAAAGGTGATCACCGTCATGAGGAAGGTGCCGTAGTTGATCGTCGGTGCGCCGGCCGCCTTCGCGGCGGCGACCGTCGCGTAGTGCTTGCCAGAGAGATCGACGAACAGGTTCTGAAAGTCGACGCCCCCGAGCGCGAGGCCGACGGGCGGCATGATGATGTCCGCGACCAGCGAATTCACGACGGTGGCGAGTGCGACGCCGAGGATGAAGGCGATCGCGAGCGCGAGCGCATTCGTCTTGAGCAGGAACGCCTTGAATTCAGACCACACGGCCGGTCTCCTTACAACGCTCTTTCCGACGGTCATCGGCAGGATGGGTGCCAGACGTTCGAGCGAGGGTTCTGGCGCGTGACCCGCCCCAGCGCGGCTCCCCGCGGAGCCGCGAAACGGTTGACGCTCCGATGCCGCTGGCGTAGGCTTATTAGCACTCTCGGAGGGAGAGTGCTAATTGTCAGAAACCAAGGAAAAGCCAAAGAAAGTGCTACCCCAGCTCGCTGAACGCCAGCGGGAGCTGCTCAGGGCGGTGATCCGCGAGTACATCGCGAGCGCCGAGCCTGTGGCCTCCGCCGCGCTCGTCCAGCGCTACGGCCTGGGTGTGTCGTCCGCGACCGTGCGGAACGAGCTCGCCGCGCTCGAGGACATGGGGCTGCTGACGCACCCGCATACCTCCGCGGGCCGCGTCCCGACCGACCTTGGCTATCGCTACTTCATCGAGAACCTCATGCCGCGGCCGATGGTCCTGGCCGCCGATCAGGTGACCGTGAGTCACCAGTTCCAGCAGGCGCAGTCGAACACCGCCGAGTGGCTGCGTCTTGCGACCTCCACGCTCGCTCGGCTCACCGCCGAGGCGGCGATCATCGCCCCGCCGCCCGCGGGCCGCGCTGCGTTGAAGCACGTTGAAGCCGTTCCGATCAGCGAGCGTCGCGTGCTGCTCGTCGCGGTGCTCGAGGGCGGCGCGGTGCACCAGCAGCTCGTCGAGCTGCGCGATCCGGTCACGACCGATCATCTGCGCAAGCTCTCCGCGCGCCTCACCGCGGAGGTCGGAGCGAAGGGCGTGGTCGCGCTGCAGGAGGTCGTTGCCGAGCACTCCGGCGCCGCCGCGGATCAACAGCTGGTCGCCGCGCTCGCGCACCTGCTCGCGGAGCACGAGACCGGCACGCTGCGGGACGTCTATTACGACGGGATCCAGAACATCCTCGCGCAGCCGGAGTTCACGGAGACCGGCAGCATCCGCGACATGCTGCGGCTCCTCGAGGACCGGACGCGGCTCGCGGAGATCTTCCCGCACGCGCTCGGTGCAGGTGAGGTCCATGTCGCGATCGGCAGCGAACACCGCCTCGAGCAGCTCCGCGGCTTCAGCCTGGTCTTCGGTCGCTACGGCGGCGATGGTGACGACGTCGGCTACGTGGGCGTCGTCGGACCGACGCGGATGGACTACGCACGATCCATCGGCGCCGTCAGGTATGTCGGCTCGCTCATGAGCGACCTCGTGCGCGTCATGGAGGGTGGTTGATGGACGACAAAGCACGGCGCGCCGAGGAGCTCCTCGCGGAGCGCGCCCGGACACGCGGTCCAAATGGCCATACACAAGTCGAGGACAACGCGGCATCTGCCGCGCAGGAGGGCGGACCCGGGGAGTCGAAGGCGCAGGCCGACGAGAATCTTGCCGCCCTGCAGCGGTTGGCCGCTGACTTCGCGAACTACCGCAAGCGCACCGACGCGGAGCGCGTCGAATTCGCCCGGTTCGCCAAGGCGGACCTCATCGCGAAGCTGCTCGACGTGCTCGACGCGTACGATCGCGCGCTCGCCACGATCCCCGAAGACCTGGTGGGCTCGCCGTGGGTCGAGGGCATGTGGCTCATCGAGCGCAAGCTGCGGCAGATCCTCGAAGCCGAGGGTCTCACGTCGATCGACTCGCTCGGCCAGCCCTTCGATCCATATCTGCACGAGGCGGTCGCCCACATCGAGAGCGATGCGCCCGAAGGGACCGTCATCAACGAACACCAAAAGGCGTATCGGCTGCACGACCGGGTCATTCGCCCGGCAATGGTGACCGTCGCCAAGAAGAAGGAGTCTTAGTCATGCCACGTGTCATTGGAATCGACCTCGGCACCACGAACTCGGCGATGGCCGTCATGGAGGGCGGGGAACCAACGATCATCCCGAACTCTGAAGGCGGACGCATCACGCCGTCGGTCGTCGCATTCACCAAGTCGGGCGAGCGTCTTGTCGGTCAGGTCGCCAAGCGACAGGCGATCACGAACCCGGAGAACACGATCTACTCGATCAAGCGCTTCATGGGGCGCCGCTTCACGGACCCCGAGGTGCAGCGGTCGATGAAGATGGTCCCGTACAAGGTGCAGGCCGCATCGAACGGTGGCGTGGACATCGTTCTCGCGGACGGCCGTACGTTCACGCCGCCGGAGATCTCCGCGATGATCCTGCAGAAGCTCAAGACCGACGCCGAAGCGTATCTCGGCGACAAGGTGACACAGGCCGTCATCACGGTGCCGGCGTACTTCGACGACAGCCAGCGCCAGGCGACGAAGGACGCGGGCCAGATCGCGGGACTCGAGGTCCTGCGCATCATCAACGAGCCGACCGCGGCGGCGCTCGCGTACGGCCTCGACAAGAAGAAGGACGAGCTCGTCGCGGTGTACGACCTCGGCGGCGGCACGTTCGACATCTCGGTCCTGCAGCTCGGCGAAGGCGTGTTCGAAGTGAAGGCCACCAACGGCGACACGCACCTCGGTGGTGACGATTTCGACGCGCGGATCATGGATTGGCTCATCGACGAGTTCAAGAAGGATCAGGGCATCGACCTCCGCGGTGACCGCCAGGCGC
>JANMWW010000270.1:0-4163 GCA_031394155.1 Chloroflexota bacterium
GTCGCCATCATCTCGATGGCGCAGCAGGCCAGTCCGTAGCCGAGCGGCCAGGGGCTGCGCGAGCGCGCCCAGTTCACGAGGTTGGCGACGGTGCTGAAGACGATGTTGTCGTCGTTGGCGATGGCGGCCGGCCGCGTGACCATGTCCTCGCTGCCCCGGCCGGCCTGGGCGGTGAGCGGACGCCGCTGGATGACGTCCTCTTCGAAGTCGATGGGGACGCCCTTGGCGGTCTCGGCGGGGCGCTCTTCGATCGCCATCGAGGTCAAGTCTAGAGAGTTCTAACCGCTTTGCACGACGCGGCCCCGTAACTCGGACATCCCGCGCGGCGACCCGCGCGTAGGCGGGGCAGCCACAACGCGATAAATCTCCCGGGTCTCAGCGAGAAAGCCGCGATCTCGCTTCAGTCGATCTCTGAACTCTTCCGCATCGCACGGCAGCCGCTCGGGGATTGCTACCCGACCTTCAACAGCCTCGACAGTTCGGCGTGAACCAAACCGTTGGATGCCAAGATGCCGGCTCTGCGATCCTCGCCGATGCCACTCACCTTAGTAACCGTGCCGCCTGCTTCGGTCACCAGCAGTGATCCTGCGGCCACGTCCCAGGGCTGGACCCCCGTTTCGAAATAGGCATCGACTCGAGAAGCAGACAGCCACGCGAGGTCAAGAGCGGCGGACCCAGCGCGGCGGATATCGCGAACTGCCGGAAGCACGATTGGCAAGAAGCTCGCCTGTGCGAATCGATGGTCGGCTACATACGCAAACCCCGTTGCGACAAGTGATTGAGAGAGATCGGTCTGACGGGACACACGCAGGCGCTCTGCCCGCAGCCACGCACCGGTGCCTCGCGCTGCGGTGAACAGCTCGTCGCGGGACGGGTCGTACACCGCACCGGCGAGAAGCCCTTCGTCGTCCTCGCACGCGATGGCCACGGCGTAATGCGGGATGCCGTACAGGTAGTTCACCGTCCCATCGAGCGGGTCGACGAACCAGCGGAATCCGGAGGACGACTCGCCGGCACCCGAGCCCTCCTCGGCGACGATCGCGTCGTGCGGATACGCCGCGCGCAGAATCTTCACGACCTCTGCCTCGGCGGCGCGATCGGCATCGAGCACGACGTCGGTGCTGGTCGTCTTCGTCTGCAACCCCGCCCCGCGCCGCTCCCAGCGCGACAGGAGCACCGCGCCTGCGGTGCGCGCGGCATCGACGGCGACGCTGACGCGCTGCTGCGTCCCTGGATCGCTCATCGCTGGGTGATGCGCCCCTCGACCTTTGGGTCGAGGGGCGAGTGGGCGGTCATGTACGCCGCGACAGCATCGACTTCGATGTCGCCGTAGACGATGTTCGTCCCCTTGCCGAACCCGGTGTGGCCATCGCCCCCGAGCAGGAGGTAGTCGATCGTCGCGACGTGATACACGCGTCTGGGATCGAGGGGCGCGCCGGCGACCGTCGCTTCAAGAACGCGCTGGCCCGCGGCATTCGTGAACTGATAGACCCACCGCCCCCCGCCGATCTGGAGCCGGCCCGCAATACCGGATGCGTCCTCGAGCACCCCTTTCAGCTGCACGCCGGTGAGGTCGACGCTCACGATCGTGTTCTCGAAGGGCAGGACCGAATAGAGCTGTCCGTATGTGACCGGACCGGCTTTGAGCGGCGCGCGCACGCCCGCGGCGTTGTAGAACGCGACGTCGGTCTTCCAGCCCTGTTTTCGCCCGTACTCGAGCAACGCGTCGCCGATCATGTTGCCGATCCCGTTCTCATCACGGGGGTTGTCGAGGTCGGACGTGAGCGTCCCCACCACGCGCGAGGTGTACTTCGCGGCCTCGGAGCGGTGGGCCTCGACGATCGCCGCGATCTCAGGGTCTGGCTTGACCGAGGCGGACGCGGCGATCGCGACGAGCTCGCCCGCGCGCACCGCGTCCTTCATCTTGCGGGTCGCCGGATCGACGACGATCTCGAGCCGTCCGAAGTACTGCGTGTACGCGCCGGCATCGACGATCGTGGTCCGACCCTCGACGCGCGCGGTCTGGAGTGCGGCGTGGTCGTGCGCGGCGACGATGACGTCGATGCCAGGCACGTCGCGTGCGAGCTGGGCGGCGTCGAGCGAGCCGATGTGCGCCACGACCACGATGATGTCGGCGAGCTTCTGCAGTTCCGAGAGGAACGGCTGGACCTGGGCTGCCGGGCCGAACGTGAGGCCGGCGACGCTCGTCGCTTTGACGATCGTGTTGCCGAGCGGATTCGTGACGCCGAGGATGCCGACCTTCGTGATGCCGAGATCCTTGACGACGTACGGCTTCAGATAGGCCGGCAGCTTACCCGTGGTCTTTTCGGTGACGTTGGTCGCGAGAAATGGAAATTTCGCTTCGCTTGCGCGTTGCGCCAAGACCTCTTGTCCCCAATCGAAGTCGTGGTTGCCGACCGCGAGCGCGTCGTACTTCATGAGGCCCATGGCCTTGGTCACGGCCTCGCCCTTGTTCGCGTTCGAGATGAACGTGCCCTGCCAGGCATCGCCGCCGTCGACCAATAGCGTGCGCAGCGGCGCTCGGGCGCGTTGCTGCGACACGATCGTCGCCAGGGTGGCCATGCCGCCGGCGTTGAAGCTGGCCGTGCCGCCGCCAACGACCTCGCTCTCGAGATGTCCGTGCATGTCGTCTGTGTGCAGGAGCTGGATGCGATCGGCTCCGAGCGCTGCGCGGTTCGTCGCCGGAGTAGTCGTCGCCCCAGGCGACGCGGTGCAGGCGACCGAGAGCGCGATGACGGCGACCGCGGCAAGACGACGCATCAGCGCTTCATATCATGGCGCGGTGAAGCGCGTCCTCATCACCGGAATGTCCGCGACCGGCAAGTCCACCGTCCTCGCGGAGCTCGCGGCGCGCGGCTACGAGACGGTCGACACGGATTACGGCGGCTGGACCGAGCATGTGGGCGACGAATGGCTGTGGCGGGAGGATCGCATCACGAGCCTCCTCTCGACCGAAGATGGCGACGTGCTCTTCGTGAGCGGCACGGTGAGGAACCAACTGAAGTTCTATCCCCTGTTCGACCAAGTCGTTCTTCTCTCAGCGCCGGCCGCGCTGATGAGCGAACGACTCCGGAACCGAACGAATAACCCCTACGGCAAGGATCCCTACGAGCTGGCCGAGATCCTCGAGTTCAAACGCACCGTCGAGCCGGCCCTCCGGCGCGCTGCGGATCTGGAGATCGACACGAGCGTTCCGCTGGATCAGGTGGTGGCGAGCATCCTCGCTCTCCTGGTCTGAACCCACGCGCACGCAAGCCATGCGGCGGCCATGAGGAGTCCGCCTCCGACGGGGAATACGAGCTGTCCGATGAGCGTCGCCGCGGAAACGCCGCGAGAAGCCGATCGCTGCCGCGACCGAGCAGTGCGATCGCGATGCTGAGCGCGGCCAGCCCGACCACCACGAGCCCTGCGCTCGACACGAAGAACCAGAATGCCCAGTCGAGCTGCAAGCCGTCTTCGAGGACATTGCTCGCGCCGCCCAATGCGGCACCGACGGCCGGTACGAACGACACGCGACGTATGCGCAGCTCGTCGAACATCCGCCCGAACATCGGCAGCGCCGCCGCGATGGCGAAGAGCGCCAGGCTGAACCCGAGGGTCGCGAACCAATCCGACACGGTCGCAGGGTGCCGGAAATCGGGGCCGGTCAGCCCATGTAAGAACAAGCCGAGGAACGCGAGGCCAACCGCGGCGAACAGCACTAGCCCGACGCCGCTCGGGAGCCGGGCTCGTGAGCGCGGTACTGCAGCTCGTACAAGCGGTGGTACACGCCACGCTGGCCGAGCAGATCGCGATGCGAGCCCATCTCCACCACGCGCCCCTTGTGCAGCACGACGATCCGGTCGGCGTTCTGGATCGTCGACAGACGGTGGGCGATGATGATCGACGTCCGGCCCTTCATCAGCTTCGCGAGCGCGTCCTGGATCAGGTGTTCGGTCTCGGTGTCGACCGAGCTGGTGGCCTCGTCGAGGACGAGCAGGATCTCCGGGTTGACGGCGATCGCGCGCGCGAACGCCAGCAGCTGCTTCTGGCCAACGGACAGCGTCGATCCGCGCTCGGTCACGATCTCGTCGTAGCCCTTCGGCAGCCGGTCGATGAACTTGTCCGCGTTCACGAACCGCGCGGCCGAACGCACCTGCTCG
>JANMWW010000310.1:0-1555 GCA_031394155.1 Chloroflexota bacterium
GGTGGCGGCGGAGGCGGGCTTCACGGTTCGTAAGAGTGCTCATGCGCGCTTACCGACCTTCCGGCGGACGAACTCGCCCTCGTAGCGGATGCCCTTGCCCTTGTACGGCTCGGGCTTGCGCACCTGCCGGATCTCGGCCGCCGTCTGGCCGACGATCTGCTTGTTGATGCCCTTGACGACCACCTGGGTCGGCACGGGGACCTCGAAGCTGATGCCCGGACGCGGCTCGATCACGACGGAGTGGGAATAGCCGACGTTCAGCTCGAGCGACTCGCCGCGCAGGCCCGCGCGGTACCCGACGCCCTGGATCTCGAGGCGCTTCTCGAAGCCCTTGGTGACGCCCTCGACCATGTTCGCGATCAGCGTGCGCGTCAGGCCGTGGAGCGCGCGGTCCTCGCCGCGCTCGGTCGGGCGGGTGACGATGATCGTCCCCTCCTCCTGCTCGACGTTCATCCGCTGGGGGATCTGCTGGTCGAGCTCGCCGAGCGGGCCGTTGACCTGCACGCGGCCGGGCGAGATCGCGACGGCGACGCCGGTCGGGACTTCGATTGGTCTTTTGCCGATGCGACTCATGGGATCACCAGACGAAGCAGACGACCTCGCCGCCGACGCCTTCCTCGGCGGCCTTGCGGGAGGTCATCAACCCGCGGGAGGTGGACAGGATCGAGATGCCCATGCCGCCGAGCACGCGCGGGAGGCGGTCCTTGCGCGCATAGATGCGGCGCCCGGGCTTCGAGACGCGCTTCAGGTCGGTGAGGACACGCTCGCGGCCGCGACCGTACTTCAGCTTGATCACGAGCAGGTCGAACGACTCGCCGCTCTCGACGCCGAAGTCTGTGATGTACCCCTCCTCCTTGAGCAGGCGGGCGATCTCGAGCTTCAGCTTCGAGGCCGGCATCGAGGTCGTGTCGTGCAGCGCCTTGTTGGCGTTGCGGATGCGCGTGAGCATGTCGGCTACTGGATCGGTGAGCATCGTCTTCCTCCTACCACGAGCTCTTGGTCATGCCGGGGATGACGCCCTCGTGGGCGAGCTCCCGCAGGCAGATCCGGCAGAGCCCGAACTTCTTGTAGACCGAGCGCGGGCGGCCGCACCGGTTGCAGCGGCTGTACGCACGCGTCTTGTACTTCGCAGGCCGCGCGGCCTTGATCACGAGGGCCTTCTTGGCCATTTACCGGTCACCTCTCTTGCGCGTCATCAAAGTTCCTCTCGTCTGCCGTCGACGCCGAACGGGAAGCCGAGACCGCGCAGGAGCGCGCGTGCGTCCTCGTCGTTGGCCGCCGTCGTCGTGATGGCGACATCCAGGCCCCGGACGGTCTGAACCGCGTCGTAGTCGATCTCCGGGAAGATGGTCTGCTCGCGGATCCCGAGCGAGTAGTTGCCGCGCCCGTCGAAGGACGCCGGGTTGAGGCCGCGGAAGTCGCGAATGCGCGGCAGGGCGACCGTGATCAGCCGGTCGAGGAACTCCCACATGCGGGCGCCGCGCAGGGTGACCTTGGCGCCGATCGGCAGGTCCTTGCGGATCTTGAAGGTCGCGATCGCCTTCTTGGCGCGGGT
>JANMWW010000325.1:0-5138 GCA_031394155.1 Chloroflexota bacterium
TCGATCTTCGTCCGCGAAAGACGACCGACGCGACGGACAAGCCATTCCTTAGGGATCGCGTTGAGCTCGTCGCAATTCACGACGCTTGCCTCGCCAAGACCGTCGCGCTGATCGACGAAAACCTCGGTCTGCAGTCCGCGGATCGTCGTCGTGATCGAAGCGACCGTGGTCTTGTTGCGCCGCCCGCGTACGTCATCGCGCGACACGATCGCCACTGGACGCAGCTTGTCGACGCGTGCCTCCCAGATCTCGCCATGCTCGGTGGCCCGTGACATCAGCGCTTCTTTTTCGCAGATCGGTTGGCGCGATCTTCCCCGAAGAGCTCGGCGAGATGCTCAGACCTCCATCGGTCGAAGGCGAGCTCATCCTCTGAGAGCGGCACGTTCTCGTACGCGGAGAAATACGCCTCCTCCTCCTCCGCCTGCGTGCGCTTCTTCAGGTACTCGCTCGCGGCGTCTTGGATCCAGGTGCTGCGGTCCTTCTTCGCGCGCTTTCGCGCGCGCTCGATCTCGCGGAAGAGGTCGTCGGGCAGGCTGATCGCGGTCTTCGTCGTCACTGTGTCGAGTATAACCACTGGTCATACCCGTCGCCGGACCGGTCTACGCCTTTTCCAGCAGCCCCCGGTTGTGGACGTAGAGCGCGGCCTGGGTGCGGTCGGTGAGCTGCAGCTTGCTGAAGATGTTCGAGATGTGCGTCTTCACCGTGCGCTCGGTGATGCCGAGCTCGGTGCCGATCTCCTTGTTCGCGCGCCCGCTCGCGATGAGCTTGAGCACCTCGCGCTCGCGCGGCGTCAGATCGCTGTAGCCCTGGTCGTCGTCGAGCGGCGCGGTACCGCCGCGCAGGCGGCCGAACTCATCGAGCACGCGGCGCGCGACGGATGGGTAGATGAGCGAGAACCCATCGGCGACCGTGCGGATCGCGTTGGTGAGCTGATTGCCGCTCACTTCCTTCAACAGGTAGCCCGAGGCGCCGGCGCGGATCGACGAGAACACCAGATTGTCCTCGTCGTAGTTCGTGAGCACGATCACGCGGCACGAGGGCACCGAGTTGCGCACGCGGCGGGTGGCCGTGACGCCGTCCCAGTCGCCCATGTTGATGTCCATCAGGATCACGTCGGGCAAGAGCTCCTGCGCGAATTCGAGCGCCTGATGCCCGTCGGCCGCCTCGCCGACGACCTCGATGTCGTCCTCGCTCTCGAGGATCGACCTCAGGCCGCTCCGCACGACGGCGTGATCGTCCGCGATGAGGATGCGGATCTTCCGCTTCTCGGTCGCGGTCTTCTCGCTCACCATTCTCATCGTCCGAACAGTCTCGTGAAGAATCCACCGCGGTCGGCCGTGTCCTGATCGTCGACGCCAGGTTGCTGCTCGATGTCCTCGATCGGCCGCCCGGTCATCCCGGGCACGGTGGCGAGGTTCTGATAGGGGATGCTCGCCCGGACGATGGTGCCGTGGCCCTGCTCGCTGCGCATGACCAGCTGGCCTCCGGCCGCTTCCGCGCGTTCACGCATGCCGACGACGCCGAAGTGCCCGCGCCCCTCGGCCGTGCTGAACGTGGCCTCGACGTCGAAGCCCTTGCCGTCGTCCTCGATCGTCACGACGACCCCTTCGCCTCCATAGATCAACGCGACCTTGGCCTTGTTGGCTCCGGCGTGCTGCGCGACGTTGCGCAGTGCCTCGCCGACGATGCGGATCACCGCGCGCTCGACGATCGGCTCGAGCTCGCGCTGCGGGCCGGACTCCTCCATCTCGACCTGCAGCCCGGTCTGGCGTCGCAGGTCGTCCACCAGGCGACCGAGCGTGACCGGCAGATTGAGCTCGCCGTTCTCGCTCTGGCGGAGCGCGGCCATGTACTGCCGCACGTCGGCGAGGGTGGCGCGCGCGTCCCGCGAGGCCTTCTGCAGTTGCGGCGCGAGCAGGTTCGGGTCCTTCTCGAACGCGCGCTGGCAACCTTCGAGCGCGAGCACGACGCCGGTCAGCTCCTGCGCGAGGCCGTCGTGGATCTCTTGGGCGATGCGCCGGCGCTCGGCCGACACGCCGCGATCGACGACGTCCTGCGCCTGGGATCGTTGAAGCATCCCGTCGAGGTACTCGGCGACGGTCGTGCAGAACTCGAGATCGCCATCGCTGTACGGGACGGTCATCCGTCCGAAGACGAGCACGCCATGACCCTGGTCGCCGATCGGCGCCAGCAGGAACTGCGTGCAGCCCGGCGCCGCCCACGCCGGCCGCTCGTCCGAGGCCGCGATCTGCTGGCGCGCCGGCTTCTTTTCACGGAGCACCGTGGCAAGCGTCGTGTCGGCTTCCTCGAGCTCCATCTGGGCGCCCGGCTCCTTGTCGTACCCGGTCGCGGCGCGCAGGGTCAGCTTGTCGTTCGCGAGCTCCCACACGGCGACGGCCTCGTGGTGCAACGTTCCCGCGAGCATGGCCGTCGCGCTCGCGAGATCCGCCGAGGAGTCCGTGCCAAAGGTCGCGAAGCGTGAGAGCTCGTACAGCACGATGGCCTGCTGGCGATCATCCTCGGCGTGCATGAGCTCGTCCGCGCTCAGGTAGACGGAGGCGAGGTCCTGCGCGATGAGCGCAAGCGAGTCGAGCTGGGTCTGGGTGTACCGCTTCAGCGCGCTACGCTGCCGCACGTTGATCACGCCGATGATGCGATCCATGACCCGGAGCGGCGCGATCATCGATTCGGTCACGGTCGCGTCCGATCCGCCGGCGACCGGGCCGGTGAGGAGCATCGGTTGGCCTGAGGCTGCCACGGCACCGCTGATCCCGTCACCGACGGGGACCCGCGCGCCTTTCGCTTCGTCGCTCAGCCCGCGTGACGAGCGCACCGTGAGGTGCCCCGTGTCGTCATTGAGCATGATCGAAACGCCGTCGGCGCTGAACATCTCCGCGACCAGATCCGTCGCGCGGTCGAGCATCGCCCCGAGATCGCGTTCGTGCTGCGCGCGTCGCAGCTCGCGTACGAGGCGCGTCCGGCCCTCGAGGTCCTGGACCTGGCGCTGCGCGCGCCATGCGACGTTCGCTTCCGCGAGGTCGAGCGCGACGATGTCCGCCGCGCGCGCGAGATTGGGCATGTCGGTCTCCTCGCCAGGTCGGGTCGCAAGCGCGACGAGCACGCCGATGAGCTGGTCCTTCCACACGATCGGCGTCGCCGCGGCGGAGCTCGCGGTATTTCCGTTCGCGAGCGTCACGCCAGCCTCGCTCTGCTGACCGGGCGCGCGCTGCGACAGCGCGTGCGTGATGGTGGCGGCGATCGGCGTTGCCGACCAGGTCGTCGTGGACACATTGAATGACGCATACGTGGTCGGCGAGCCGTTACCGGGAAGCACGATGGCGATGGCATCCGCTCGCAGGAGCGAGGCGAGATGCGAGAGTCGGGCTGACCAGCCGTCAGCGTCGAGGCGCGCGCTCATCGTTCTCTCACGCGCCTAGGCGATGGATGCTTCGCCTTCGATCCTCAGCTCGAGCGTGTTCCGCGAGCCCGACACGAGCCGCATGCGTGGCTGTACGAGGCTGGCGAGCATCCCCGCGAACTCTTCGGGCGTCATCGGCGAACGCAGCGATACGGCGAGCGTGGCGCTGCCTCCGCGGAAGTCGCGCACGTAGAGCGTGCGCACGACCGTCATCGCTTGGATGTGACGCTCGATCTCGACCAGGCGCGGGAATCCCGAGATGGGCGAAAGCACCAGATGAATGTCGGTCGTCGGCGACGTCGCCTCAACCCTCGGCGGGACTATCTCGCGCTCGACTAACCGCGGCGGGACTAGCTCCAATGGGGGACGCGCGGGCGCGAGGGGCGGCTCGAGAGCCAGTGCGTCCGCTGCGGCGCGGGCTTCGGCCCTGGCGCGCTCCGTGGCGGCGCGCTCCCACGTGGCGATGCGATCGGCTTCCGCGCGGTCGGCCGCGGCGCGCTCGGCCGCGGCACGTTCGGCGGCAGCACGCTCGGCGAATGCGCGCTCGGCGGCGGCGACGCGATCGGCAGCCGCGCGCTCGGCCGCGGCCGCGCGATCCGCCGCAGCACGCTCGATCTCGGCACGCTCAGCCGCAAGGCGCTCCGCCGTCGATCGCTCGATCTCCGCGCGCTCCGCGGCTGCGCGCTCGGCAGCCGCGCGTTCGGCTTCGACTCGCTTCGAGTCTGCGCGCTCGATCATCGCGCGCTGTTCAGCCTCACGTTGCTCGAACTCCGCTCGCTGCGCGGCGATCGCGCGCTCGCTCGCAGACGCGTTCTGCTCGGCGCGCGCACGCTCCTCCGCGAGGGCGCGCTCGGCTTCTGCCGCTCGCTGTTCTGCGGCGGTGCGGTCCGCCGCCGCGCGATCCGCGGCGGCCCGTTCGATCTCGGCACGCTCAGCGGCAAGGCGCTCGGCCGCGGCCGTCTGTGCGGCATCGCGCTCAGCAGCGAGTCGCTCGATCTCGGCGAGCTCCGCCGCTGCGCTTTCCGCGACCGATCGCTCGATCGCCGCGCGCTCGGCCTCGCGTCGCTCGAACTCGGCGCGCTGCGCTGAGATCGCGCGCTCGTTCTCCGCCGCGCGCTCCTCAGCACGCGCCCGCTCACCCGCGAGGGCACGCTCGGCCTCTACCGCTCGCTGTTCCGCAGCCATGCGGGCCGCTTCGGCCGCGCGCTGCGCGGCAGCCGCGCGCTCGATCTCCGCGACGCGCTCAGCCTCGATGCGCTCGGCGGCGATCCGCTCGTCCTTCGCCTTGCGCTCGGCCGCGACACGCTCAGCCTCGATGCGCTCGGCGTCGGCTCGTTCCGCAGCGATCCGCTCGGCTTCGATCTGTTCAGCGGCGATCCGCTCGGCTGCGATGCGCTCCGCTTCGGCGCGCTCGGCAGCGGCGGCCATCTCCTCTTGCTCAGCGAGCGTGATGCGCTTGATGTTCGCCATCGCCTGGTATGTCGGCGCCGGCGCCGACGCGATCTCTTCTTCCTCGATCAGCTCCGGTGAGGGCAGCCCCTGCTCTTCGACTTCGATCTCGTTGCGCGGCGTCTCGATCACCGGCGCCGGCTCGCGTCGAAGGGGCGCGGGCGCCGCGGCCGCGGGACGGGCGGCTTCGGTGTGACGGATGTCTTCGACGATCTCCTGGAACAGTCCGCGGAGCGCCTCGCTCGCGACCGACCGGAGCTCGCTCGCCACG
>JANMWW010000341.1:0-2437 GCA_031394155.1 Chloroflexota bacterium
GCATGTGGAAGGCGTTCCAGGAGCTGCGTGCGATCGGCTGGCTCGGTCGTGACGCCACAACGCGTTTCGTCGCGGTGCAGGCGACAGGATGCGCGCCGATCGTTCGCGCATTCGAGGATGGCGCGGACGAGTCGCAGATGTGGCCCGAGCCGAAGACGTTCGCGGCGGGCATCCGCGTGCCCAAGGCGCTTGGGGACTTCATCGTGCTGCGCGCGCTGCGCGAGTCGGGCGGCATCGCGCTCGCGGTGACCGACGAGGACATCGCGGCGCACATGCGTCTCGCCGGCGAGCACGAGGGCATGCTCGTGTGCCCTGAGGGTGGCGCCGCGCTGGCTGCGACCGCGCGGCTCCGTCGCGACGGATGGGTCCGCGACGGCGAGCGCGTCGTCGTCTTCAACACTGGCAGCGGCCTCAAATACTCGGAAAGCCTTCAGGGCCGTACGCCGGGCAGCTTATCGCCGGGTCAGATACCCGAGTGATGCGGCGTGGCGTTCTCGGTGGTGCGGTCCTCATCGCCGTCGGCGTGCCGTTGCTGCTTCAGGCCGTGGGCATCCCGAACGCGAGCGCGTATCTCTTTCTCGCCCTTGGGCTCGCGTTCGGCGCGGCGTGGCTCCTCGGCACGCATCAGTACGTGTATCTCGTGCCGGCCGCCGCGCTCATCACCTTCGGCCTCGGTCTGATCATCCCGTCGCTCTTCGCGCTGTCCAGCGACCTGGCCGCGCCGATCTTCCTGGGAGCGCTCGCGACGGGCTTCTTCATCGTCTTCGTGAGCGAGCCGACGCGACCGGCGCCACTGGTGCCCGCGGTGCTGCTCGCCGTCGTCGCGCTGCTCACGCTGTACGGACGCGGTGATCTCATGCCGACGTGGTTCCAGCCGATGTTCGTGCCGCTACTGTTCATCGCGCTCGGCGCGTACCTGCTCATCGAAAAGAGGACCGGCTAGGCACCGACGTACCATCCGAGCGTCATGCAGATCGCGCCCGACGTCCTCGCGCTCGTCGGCAACACCCCGCTCGTACGGCTCTCGCGCATAAGCCGCGGGCTGAGGCCGGCGATCGTGGCGAAGATGGAGCACCTCAACCCCGGCGGGTCGGTCAAAGACCGCATCGGCCTACGCATGATCGAGGACGCCGAGCGCAAGGGCCTACTGAAGCCGGGCGGCACGATCGTCGAGCCGACCAGCGGCAACACCGGCGTCGGTCTCGCGATCGCCGCGGCCATCAAGGGCTATCGCCTGGTGTGCACGATGGCCGACAAGCAGAGCCAGGAGAAGCGCGATCTGCTGCGCGCATTCGGCGCTGAGGTCGTGGTGTGCCCGACCGCGGTGCCGCCGGAGTCGCCGGAGTCCTATTACAAGGTCGCTGAGCGCATCGCGCGCGAAACGCCCGGCGGCTATCTGCCGAATCAGTACTACAACGCGATGAACCCGGAGTCGCACTACCGCACGACCGGACCCGAGCTGTGGGAGCAGACCGGCGGGAAGATCACGCATTTCGTCGTCGGCGTTGGCACCGGCGGCACGGTCAGTGGCGCGGGGCGGTTCCTCAAGGAGAAGAACCCGAAGGTGCAGATCGTCGGTGCCGACCCGGAAGGTTCGCTCTACACGGGCGATATCCACCCGTACAAGGTCGAAGGCATCGGCGAGGACTTCTATCCGGGCACGTTCGATCCGGCGCTCGTCGACCGATGGATGCGCGTCTCGGACAAGGACTCGTTCCTCACCGCGCGGCGCCTCACCCGTGAGGAGGGCATTCTCGTCGGCGGCTCATCGGGCACGGCGCTCTTCGCCGCGCTCGAGATCGCGAAGGAGCTCGACGAGACTGCGATGATCGTGGTGCTCTTCGCGGACTCAGGCCGCTCGTACCTCTCGAAGATCTTCAACGACGAGTGGATGCGACAGAACGGCTACCTGCAGCGCTATCCGGTGCACGCGACGGTGCTCGACGTCGTGAAGGACCGCATGGGAACGCCCGGCCTCATCGTTGTCTCGAAGGGCCAGACCGTGCGCTCGGCGATCGAGACGATGCAGAAATACGGCATCTCGCAGATCCCGGTCGTCGCGGACGGCGAGGCCACGACGATCAGCGACATCGTGGGGAGCGTTCAGGAGCGGACCATGCTCGACCGTATCTTCCGCGATCCGTCGCTCGTCGAGCAGAAGGTCGAGGGCGTCATGGAAGCGCCGTTCCCGGTGGTGCAGGCGACCGAGGACGTGGAGCGCCTCTACGCGGAGCTATCCGCCGGAGCACCGGCGCTGCTCGCCGCGTCGGACGACCGGCCCGTGTCGATCATCACGAAGGCCGACCTCCTTGAGTTCGTCGCGCACCAGCGCCGCGCGCGTTGATCTAGCGCTTCGGTCTCGAGAGCATCGCGCGCATAGCGCGCACGAAGTCTCGCTCGGATCGCTCGCACGTCGGGAGCAGCTTGGTCCGATCGA
>JANMWW010000380.1:0-3656 GCA_031394155.1 Chloroflexota bacterium
CCCCGGCCGCACACATGATGCTCAGAGCACGGCCCTACCTTGGAATCGCGCGCCAGATCCAAGTAGACGCCGCAATCGCGTCGTGGCGCCACAACCGCAAGCGCCAGTTGCACTCAGCGTGGGCAGTCACGGCGGTCGCGCCGGACGCAGCCGCGTGTACAGCTGCGTGCGACTTCTCGTGGCTTGTTGGCCTGCTCGAGGGCGAGGGCTACTTCGGAATGACGAGTGGCGTGTATCCGGTGCTCAAGCTCGAAATGTGCGATGAAGACATCGTCGGGCGCGCGTGCCGCATCCTCGGCGCGCCGGGTGTGCGTCGAGCCGAGCCGAGGGATCCGGATTGGAGTCCCACCTACGTGACAGCGGTGTCGGGTCAGGATGCCGCGATCTGGATGGTGAAGCTACGCGAATCGATGGGCGAGAGACGAAGGAGCGCCATCGATCGTGCTCTTGCCGGATACCACCCGATCCGACTGATCGATCCGCCGGCCACGTGCACGGTGCCGCTGTGCGACGAACCACATCGCGGGCGTGGCCTCTGCCACAAGCACTACATGAGCTGGTCGCGCGATGTCGCGAAGGGACGGGCGCCGCGGATCACGCCGCTGCGCTAGTTAGTCCCTCTTCGTCGGCACCGGCGTGCGGATCGGCAGCGAAAGCCTGCTGTCGTTTGCCAGCGGCAAGAGAGTCACGAGCGAACGTGGTGTCGATTCCGAGCGCGGGGTCGGCCTCGGGGTCGCTGCCGGCTTTGGCGAGGACTTTGACTTGTCGTTCGTCGGGCGGCGCGTCGGCGCGACGGTCGGGCGCTCGGTCGTCGCGGGAACAAGCCGCTTGGTGCCCTGAGGACCGCTGACGACGCCGACTGAGGGCGCACCGGTCTTCGGGCTCTTGAGGTCTTCCTTCTCTGTGTCATCGAGCGAGCG
The DNA here is from genome assembly GCA_031394155.1 of Chloroflexota bacterium. Lineage (GTDB taxonomy): Bacteria > Chloroflexota > Limnocylindria > P2-11E > P2-11E > CF-39. The sequence goes on from JANMWW010000380.1 coordinate 921, forward strand.
CCCCTCGGTCTTGCCGTTGGCGCGCTTGAGCTCGAAGCCGCCGGTCTTCTTTACGCCATCGGACACAGCCGCGTCCGTCAGCAGCTGGACCGCGCCGTTGTCTTCGACCTTCGCCTCGACGTCGACGTCGTCGTCGTCATCGGCGCTCTTCTTCGCGACGAACGTCGCGAGCTGGCCATCGAGCACGTTCGGCAGCGTGACGACGATCTTGCCGTCGACGCGCTTCACCTGCGCGCCAGGCGTCTGGACGACCACCTTGCCGCTCGGGGTGATGCCATTGGTCCGACCAGCGGCATCGGTCACCAGGCCGTTCGTGCTCGCGACGGTCACGGTGGCCTTGCGCTCCGGCTCGGTCGCGGTCTTTGCGGGCGAGGCCGGCGCGTTCTTTCGCTGCGTCTGGGTCATGCCCGCCTTCACGAGAACGTCGAGGGTGGCGCCAGACGACGCGGGGCCATCGACGTGCGCGACGACGGTGCCTTCCGTGGTGGCCACGGTGGTCACTGTCGCGTCGACATCCACCTGGAACTCCGTGCCGCGCACCGACGCGGTGCTGGCCGGGGTCTTGACCTCGTACTTGGAGCTACCGGTGATGAGCTTGGTCACGACGTGCCACGTGCGACCGAGCGTCTGCGTCATCACAACGACGGTGCCGCCATCCGCGCGGGTCTCGGCGTTGTCGATGCTGAGCTCGCTGGCCGGCTCGATCGTGACGGTCGAGCCTTCGAAGTACGTGAGGATCGCGCGCGCGTCGGCCGCGGTGCGGACCGCGTCGCCTTCGCTGAGGGTCTCGCCATCGACCGCGGCGACGAACGCGCCGTTGCCATGACGAACAGAGACGTCTCCCGAGAGGATCGTGAGTGAGGTGCTCGCCCCGAACGCTTTCGCGTTGCTGACGTTGCCGGTCGTGCCCAGCGCGACGGCCAGCACAAGGGCGAGCATCATCGTGCCCACAAAGAAGCGAAGTCTCTTACTAACCATTACTCGCGGGCCTCCCCATGTCTTTTCACGACCGCATCGCCGCGAAATTTCGTGTCGCGTTTCGCGACCACTGCTGTCGCAGGGTTCCAATGAACCTAACGGCGCACGTTCGTCCGTCTGGGGGCCGAACGGGGGGTTGTCGGTGTCAGAGATGTTTCAGGGATGCAGATGGCGTGATGAAAATGGACTATCCGCGCCCAAAACCGTACGAAAGAGGGACTAGTCGCGCGGCGGCGAATATTCCGAGATCGATACGAGGAAGGGCCGCGTCCGACCTGATTGGATCGCGAGGGGTTCAGCGAGACCGGGCTTCTTGAAGATCGCGACACGCAATCCGTGAAGACGCTCCGCGCTCTTCTGCCACTGCGTGGCGCACACGGGACAGATGAACATTCCGTCGGGCATCCGCTCGCCGTGCGAGAGCAGGATCTTCGCGCAGCACCGCTCGATCTGCGGCTGCTGCCCGTCGGCGGACGCGAGATACGGGAACGACGCCTGCGGTCCGATGCGCGTGCGCCGTTGGAAGATCCGGCCATCCCCACGCCGATATTCATCGGCGCCGCTCTTCTGCCAGTCGGTCGCGCACTCGGGACAGCGGAACGAACGCCCGGGCTTGTAGTAGCCGCCCCATTCGATGATCCAGTCCTCGCAGCAATCCGCGAGGATCACGCGCTCGGCCATCAGCGCTCCCCCATCAGCCAGCACAGCACGGCCTTCTGCGCGTGCAGGCGATTCTCCGCCTGATCGAAGACCACGCTCTGCGGCCCGTCCATCACATCGTCGGTGATCTCCTCGCCGCGGTGCGCGGGAAGGTCGTGCATCACGATCGCGTCCGGCTTCGCGTGCCGCAGCAGATCGGCGTTCAGCTGATAGCCATGGAACGCGCGGCGCCGTCGCTCGTACTCCTGCTCCTGCCCCATGCTCGTCCACACATCGGTATAGACGACGTCCGCGCCGCGCACCGCGGCCACAGGATCGTCGACGAGCTCGAGCGTGCCGCCGGATTCCTTTGCCCGTCGGGCCGCGAGCTCGCTGATGCGCGGCAGTGGCTCGAACCCGGCCGGTGTGGCCGCGCGCATGCGCCCGCCGCGCAGTGCGACAGCGAGCATGAGCGAATGGAGCACGTTGTTGCCGTCCCCGACGTACGCGATCGTCGTTCCCGCCAGGTCGGGCCCCTTTTTCTCGACGATGGTCAAGATGTCCGCAAGCCCCTGGCAGGGATGCTCGAGGTCCGACAGCCCGTTGATCACCGGGATGCTCGCGTAGCGCGCGAACTCCTCGATGGTCTCGTGCGCGTTCGTGCGGAGCACCACCGCATCGACCATGCGCGACACGACGCGCGCGACATCGGCGACGCTCTCGCGGCGCCCGAGTCCGACCTCCTGTGGCGACAGGTAGACGCAGTGGCCGCCGAGCTCGGTCACGCCGACATCAAAGGACAGCCGCGTGCGGAGGCTTGGCTTCTCGAAGATCTGCGCGAGGGTGCGGCCGCCGAGATGTGGCTGCCGCGCGCTGCGCTCGGCTTTCAGGGACGCGGCGCGCTCGAGCAACGCGCCGAGGTCGCGCGAGTCAAGATCGCCGATCGAGACGAAGTGGCGAGCGCGTGAGGCGACGGCCATCAGAGCGCCCGAAGCGCGGGCCGGCGACGCTCGTCGACCAGCGCGATCAGTGCGCGCGCCACGCGCTCTGCGTCATGGCGGATGGTGTCCTGCTTGAGCCAGAGATCGCGCGGCCCGCTCCACTTGTCGATCACCGGCG
>JANMWW010000327.1:0-10423 GCA_031394155.1 Chloroflexota bacterium
GCTCGATGTCCGTGATGATGTCGGCGAGCGTGCGCCCATTTGCCTGGATCTTGGTCTGCCCACCGGTCGCGTCGCGGAGCGCGCCCGGAAGGCGAACGGTCACTGCCATACGGTCACTCCCAAAGGGGGGTGCTGAGGTAACCCTCTCCCCTATCAGCTATCAACACGACGATACGGCCCGTTCCTTCCCGCGCGACGCGGGTCGCCGCGGCCACCGCCGCACCGCCCGATGGCCCCGTGAAGATCCCTTCCTCTTTCGCGAGGCGTCGGGTCATCGCCGTCGCCTCGTCCGTGGCCATCGTCATGTGCACGTCGGCCACTCGCTCGTCCCAGATCGGAGGTCGGATGGCCGTCGGCATGTGCTTCCAGCCTTCGATCCCGTGAAGCGCGTCATCCGGCTGCACCGCGACGATCCGCACGCCCTTCGGTCGTAGCGCGCGCGAGACGCCGACGATCGTCCCCGACGTTCCGATGCCCGCGACGAACTGCGTCACCGCGCCGCTCGTCTGCGACCAGATCTCCGGGCCGGTCGTGAGCTCGTGCGCGAGCGGATTCGCCGGATTCGAGTACTGGTCGAGATAGACGTAGCGCGCGTCGCTCGCGGCCAGGCGCCGCGCTTCTCGGATCGCACCATCGGTCCCCTCGAGCGGATCGCTGAGGAGGAGCTCCGCACCGAACGCCTTTGCGATGCGCTTGCGCTCGAGCGAAACACGATCGGGCATCACGAGCCTCACGTGATGGCCACGCACCGCACAGACGAGCGCCAGCGCGACACCGGTGTTCCCGCTCGTCGCGTCGAGCAGGACGCTGCTCTCGGTGACGCGGCCGCCTTCCTCCGCGGCGAGGACCATCCAGAGCCCGGCGCGATCCTTCACGCTGCCGCCGGGATTCGCGGACTCGAGCTTCGCCCACAGCTCGCCGCGCAGGCCGCGGCCGATGCGACGCAGCGGAAGCAGCGGCGTGTCGCCGACGCGCTCGAGGAGCGTGCCGCGCACGCGTTCGCGCACCAGATCGGCGGTCAGCTGCATGTGAAGAGGCTAGACCGCGGAGGCGCGGGTTATATGCGGACCATCTCCAGCGCGCGGCGCGCGAGTCGCAGCGCCTCATCGCTGTCGCCGTGCGCTTCGGCGGCGCGGGACCAGCGATCGAAGATCGTGCGCTGTAGATGAGGGACCCGCTCCTCGGCCAGCTGGCTGGCTTCTTGATACGAGCGCTTCGCCGCGGTCGGACTCGAGGCCATCCGCAGCTCACCGATGAGGATCAGCGCGCGGACCTGTGCGTCTGGCTGGTCGACCTTGCGAGCGAACTTGAGCGCTTCCTGGGCAGCAGCAAGACCCGCATCCGCGTCGCTCTTCGCCAGGATTTCGGCCTCGGATGTGCGCACGGACGCAAGGGTGCCGTCGCGCTTGATCTCCGTCGCGATCGTGGCCGCTCGCGCCAAGCACTCGCGCGCGCGCTCGGTGTTGCCGTAGTCGGCATAGAGGCTCGCCGCGTTGTCGAGCGTGCACGCCACCTGGTCGAGGAATCCAAGCTCCTCATACACCTGAAGGCTCTTTTGGTTGTACACGATCGCCGCTTCAAGATCGCCATCGTTCTGATAGCTCTTGGCCATACCCGCGTACAAACTACCGATCGACGCGCGATCAGAGAACTTTTCGGATATCGCGACCGCCCGCTCATACAGCGGGAGAGCCTGCTTGGGCTGCCGATTGTTCGTGAGGCTCATCGCGAGCTCAACGAGCCGGCGGAAGAGGAAGGTCTCGTCCTTCACGATCCCGTTCTCGCAGGCCAGGATGCACTCGCGCAGCAGTCGGATGCTGTCTTCGTACGCGTAGGTGCGTGCGTACGAGCTCGCGAGCAACGCCTTCACGCGGAATTGCTCTTCTTTGTTGTCGAGGAGCTCGGCCATGCGCTGCGCGCGTTCGATCACGGGGAACGCCTGCTTGGGGTGTCCGACCGAGTTGTATGCCGCGGCAAGGTAGCGAAGCCGAACGAGCTGATCCGCCGCATTGAGCCCCTCTTCAAGCGTTTCGAGGATCGGCACCGCCTCAGCGGCCTTGCCCTGCTCGATCAATCTGCGTGCTTCGAGGAGATCGAATTGGGGAACCGCGGGCGACGAAGATCCACCGAGCAGGTCGGACGGTTTTACGCCGAGGGCGCCCGCGATGTGCTCGAGCGCTTTCATCGACGCGCGTGTTCGTCCGGACTCGAGCATGGAGATATAGGCCTTCGTGTAGAGCGGATCGGCCAGCTGCGCCTGCGTCAGGCCTTTCGCCGTCCGCAACGAGCGGATGCGCGCGCCCACGTCGGCGACCATCGGGGAGCGGACCTGGCTGGTCATGGGGGCGGGATCACTTTACGGGCCTACAAGTCGCAGGTCAACTTTGCCTGAACCGAGACTTCGTCGACCGAGACCGGTGCACTGCCGGTCGGGGTCCCGGGCCCAGGATGCCCGTGAGTCTCGGTCGCCACGGCCCGAGGCCGAGGCAGGTTTCGCGAGTCGGTTAGCAGAAGCCGCCGCCATTGGCGTGTGGGTCGCACGCGTATGCGCTGTTGGCTGCGCCTGTCGCGCCGAACGAGAAAGCGAGGGCGACGACGAAGGTGATGATCTGGAATGCACGACGGATCGACATTCGGTGGGCCTCCCGACCCCACCGGCGATTCTTGGACCCTAGGCCCGCCGGTCCGGACTATCGGAGGTCGGACAGCGGAAGTAAGACATTTTTACGTTGGTCAGGCTGCGAGATAGATCGCGCGAGACGAGCGCTGACTAACTCCGGGCGACCAGGCCCGCGACGAGGCGAGCCTGATGGACGCCGCCATTCACCGCCGCAGCGAAGAGCAGCGACGCCGGACCGACGAGCAGTCCGGGTATGGCCAGGAGCGGCGGCAGGCTCGAGAAGAGCGTGCTGGTGCCAGCGCCGACACTGGCGAGCACTGCGGCACCGAAGAGGGCGCCGGCGGAAAGGAGGATCCCGGACGGCGTCAGCCGCAGCGGGATGTCGAGGCCCGCGACGAGACGATCGATGCGCGCCTCCGTCACCGACAGGCCCGTGACGGGCATGAGCAGACCGAACTCGCGATCGGGCGCGTCGGGCAGAAGCTTGTATAGCGCGCCCGCAAGCGGCGCCACCCCAACCTGCCGCACGGCCTCGTCGTCCGCCGCGATCTCCTTCTGCAGTGCGTAGAACGTCGCAAGCTCGTCGACGACCGGCACGACATACAGACCTGCTGCGAAGTAGCGCGCGATGACGACGCGCAGAGGATCGCGGTGCCGCAGGTGATAGCGCTCGTGGATCAGCACCGCGCGCAACTCGTCCGTGTCGAGACGGTCTACGAGCGCAGTCGAAAGGCAGATGCGTGGATCGCGGAACCAGTAGCAGAACGAGAACGGTCGCTGGTCGGCCACAACATCGACTCGGCTCACGAGCCCCAGATCTCTCGCGAGCTTGATCACACGACGCGGCGTCGGCACACGACGAGCGACAAGCGAACGGATCAGTGAGAGCGTCGTGAGGAGCTGACGGAAGAGCGAGCCGAGCCCGAGCGCGATGCCACAGGTCGCCAGCACGAGCACCACGAGGGTGACTGCGTCGACGAGATCATCCGGGCCGCTCACGAGCACGTGCGAGGCGTGCGGGATCACACGCGCGAGCAGACCGACCAGGATCGCGCTCGAGAGGAGGCCGAGGATCACGACGAAACCGAACGCGCGATCAGCGCGCATCGCGACCGCCCTTGCCCGAGCGCCGGCCGGCGATCTTTCGCAGCGCCGCGCGATGCTCCGCGTCGACCTCATCGAGCTCCGCCGAGAAGGCGACGAGCGCTGCGTCACCGAACTGACTCACGAGGCCGCGCGCGAGGTCGCGCGACAGCTGGACGCGATGCTCGTCGCGAGTGAACGTCGCCCGGTAGATGTAGGTCTTGCCGTTCAGCTCGCGCTCGAGGAGTCCTTTGCCGTGGAGTCGGACCATCACGGTCATCACCGTGGTGTAGGCGAGGCCGCGCGAGCGCCCGACCTCGTCGACGACGTCGCGGACGGTGACGGGCCCCTGCTTCCAGACCCGCTGCATGACCACGCGCTCGAGCGGGCCGAGCAGATCACCGTCCGCGGCGCGGCGGAAGCGGCGGAGTGGGGTCGTCACCGCTCGATCATCCCACCTTGCGGGTTCGGCCGATCCGGCGTCGCGTCAGCATGCGCGGGTGCCGCTCGGCGATGCCCTCGCGGCCGTGCGACAGCGCGGTGTAGAGCTGGACGACGTGGTGACCGTCGCGCGGGACGTAACTGATGCCGATCGGCGTCTCGCGCCGCTCGACGATCCCCGCGAGCGCCATGGCCGCAAGCTCTCGCTCGGCGACCGGCTGGGCGAGGCCGCTCCACACCGCGGCCTTCTGCGGCGTGTCCTCGCCGAGGGTGAGCGCGTGAAGAAGACGGAGCCGGCATGGCTCGGCGAGGAAGCTGAGCGCCTGCGCGGCCTGCTCGTACTCGGCGTCCTCGCCGCGGACAAGAAGGCGCGGGTCGCTGGTGAACAGATTGAGGTCGAAATCGACAGCCATGTTGATCGCCCCTCCCATGGGCGTTCTGCTACAGGTGAGTAGTAGGTACTGGGAAAATACTACGACGCCCTCGTAGTGGGCTCGAGCGGGCGGTCAGGCGAGCGAGTCGAGCAGCGCCCGGAGTGGTCGAGGATCGGCGGTGTCGATCGAATCCACCCCCGCCCGCACCAAGAGCCCGATGACGTCTGGATCGAGCGGATCGGGCATGCCCCAGCCGTGAACGTGCATCCGGGCCTCGTGCGCGGCCTTACAGAGGTCGGCCGAGACCCACTGCCACCACGGCGCGATCCCAGAGGCGTCCGCCGCGCGACCGAGCGCCAGGGGGTCGACGAGCGTTCCGCCGCCGTAGTTGATCGCGGTCGGGAGGTGCGGCACGAGGCCGCGCAGCTCCTTGATCGTCGGGTGATCGAACGAATGGACGAGCGTGCGCCCGACCAGGTCGTGCGACGTGATCACGTCGGCCACCCGCGACGCGATCTTCGGGTACTTCGGGCGGCCGGTGATGGGCGCGGGCTGCTTGATCTCGAGCGACAGCGCGACACGGGCGTCGATCGAAAAACTGACGACCTCATCCACGGAGGGCACGCGCTCTCCGGCAAATGGCGCCATTCCATACGAGGCATCGAGCGCCTTGATCTCCGCGAGTGTGTGATCGCGCACGTACCCCGTCCCGTTGGTCGTGCGGTCGAGCGTGGCGTCGTGGATCACAACGAGCTGATCGTCTTTCGTCAGATGCACGTCGAACTCGATCAGATCGCAGCCAGCCTCCGCCGCGAGCCGGAAGGCAGACATCGTGTTCTCGGGCGCTGACGCGGAGAGACCGCGATGCGCGACGACGCTCACCTTGCCGGTGACGATGCGCCGGAAGGGCGACGGTGGAGCCACTAATCCCCCGCCGCGACGATCACGGGCTGCGCCTCGGACCGCGAGCGGGCGCCAGCGATCGCGTTGAACGCGATGGCCAGCGCCACGAGCGCGGCGCCGCCGAGCATGCGCCAGGTGATCGACTCACCGAGCGCGATCGCACCGATGACCAGCGCCTGCGCTGAGATGAGCAGCTGCGTGAGCGTCATCGTGGTCGGACGGAGGCGCCGCGTGAGCCAGAGCTGCAGCACGAGCCCAACGCACGAGCCGAGCAGGACGAGGTAGGCGAACGAGAGCGCGACCGGAAGCGTCCAGGTCATGGGCTGCCCGATCTCGCTGAGGGCGAAGGGCAACAGCACGATCGTGCCGCTCCACGTCCCGACCGCGACGAGCGGCAGGGGCGAGCCGTGTTTGAGCACGCGGACCTGCAGGATCGTCCCGACGGCCCAGGTGATCGGCATCAGCGCGAGGAGGATCGTCGCGAGGAACGCCTCCGGTCGCGAACCCGGGTCCGGCGCGCCGACGAGCACGCCGATACCGAGCACACCGAGCACCAGGCCAAGGATCTTGAGCGGCGACAGCCGGTCGCCACGCACGAAGAAGTGGGCCAGGAACGCCGTCCAGATGGGACCGGCCGAGCCGAAGACCGCGACGAGCCCACTCGGAACGTACTGCTCGGACCAGAAGATGATCGCCCAGCTCGTTCCGGTGTTGACGATGCCTGCGATGGCCGCCGCCGCGAGCGTGCGGCGATCACGTGGAAAGCGCAGACCCATCGCGATGCAGATCGCGGTCATCACCAGCGCGACCGCGATCGCCCGGTCGAATGCGAAGACGAACGGCGGAACTGACGCGATACCGACCTTGATGGCCGCCCATGTGGAGCCCCACACCAACACGAGCAAGAGGTAACCGGCGATCACGGAACGGGGCGGCATGAGCGATCGATGATGGCGCATATGCTCGGACGATGGTCCGTTCGCGTTGCGTTTCCGCGCTCATGTTCCTCGCGCTCGTGCTCGCGTCATGCGCGCCGGCAGCGGTGCGGCTGTCGGGGACCGAACTTGGTGGCGGCGATGCACCGGACTTCACGCTCGCCGACGGGATCACGGGCGAGGCGGTCACGCTCTCATCCCTGCGCGGGAATGTGGTCGCGATGGCCTTCCTCTACACACGGTGCCCCGATGTCTGCCCGTTGACCGCGGCGCAGTTCCGGGCCGCGCAGACGCAGCTTGGCTCCGACGCGGCGCGCGTTCGCTTCGTTGCCGTCTCCGTCGATCCCGAGGGCGACACTCCCGCCGCGGTGAAGGCGTTCTCGGCCGCGCACGATCTGAAAGACAACTGGCGCTACCTCGTCGGGCCACGCGCCGCGCTCGCCGCGGTGTGGTCGGCGTACGGCGTCGGCGCGTTCGCTGGCCCGACGGGTACGAGCGTGAGCCACAACGACGCGATCTACGTGATCGATGGGCAGGGGCGCGAGCGCGAGATCGTGCACTCGGATGTTGCTTTGAAGGATCTCGTAGCCGACGTCCGCTCGCTGCTCGGCGGCCGTTAGCGCGGGACGCGCGGCGCCGAGCGGCTCAGCCGATGACGTAGATGGTGAAAAAGAGGCCGATCCAGACGACGTCCACGAAGTGCCAGTAGATGGACGCGGCCTCGACGGCGAGGTGTCGCTTCGCGGTGAACTGGCCTTTGGCCGCCCGCAGGGTGACGTACATGTTCATGAGGACGCCGCCGGTCACGTGCGCGCCGTGAAAGCCCGTCAGCGTGAAGAACACGGCGGCGAAGACGCCGTTGGTCGGGAGGAACCCGAGTCGCGTGTACTCGTAGGCCTGGCCCGAGAGGAACAGCACACCGAGGACGATCGTCGGGATCATCCAGCGGACCATCGCCTGACGGTCGCCCTTCTTGATGGCGTTCACCGCGAACTGCATCGTGAAGCTCGACGACACCAGAAGGATCGTGTTGATCGCGACCAGCGGCAGCGTAATACCGAAGATCTCGGTCTGCGCGTTCCACGCCGGCTTCTCGCAGTGAGCGGCGATGCAGCGCTGGAAGATCGGCTCCCACTCGGCGACGCGACCCCGCAGGTAGAAGTAGGCGGTGAACAGCGCGCCGAAGAACATCGTCTCGCTCGAGACGAAAAGGATCACTGCCCACATGCCCGAGGAGAACCGCGCGGGCTGTGAGTCCAGTCCGGTGTCGTTCGCGGGGAGGCGGTCGCGCGGGCGCTCGCGGCGGCCGCGGACGATAGCGCGCTCTTCGCTCTCGGTGCGCAGGGTCATCTAGTGATGACCTTCGTCGGGTGCTTGCGCGAACGACCGCGCGTCATCGATGAGCCACGTCACCAGGCCGATGAGAAAGATGCCGAAGCCCACGATGATCAGCGGCAGGCCGAAGAGGATGCCGAATGCGAGGATCGTCACGCCCAGACCGAGGAGCGGCGGCGAGAGGCTCGGCCCGGGGAGATGGATCTCGTGCTCGGTCGTCGGGCCGCTTGCCCCTTGTGGTCCGGACACGCGGCGAAGTCTATTTGCTCGATTGGCGCGTGTCGAAATGAGGCCGTAGTCTTTGCCACGCATGGGACCGTGGCCGAACGACCCCCTTGGCCCGCAGGCGCGGGCCAGCGCGGACATCTACTGGATCATGTTCGTCTGCGCGGTCATCGTGCTTGTCATCGTCGATGGCGGCCTGATCTTCGCGGGATTCAAGTTCCGCGCGCGGCCCGGCCACACCGCGCAGCAGTTCCACGGTCACAACTTGCTCGAGCTCGTGTGGACGGTCGTCCCGACGCTCATGGTCATCAGCTTCTCGGTGCTGTCGTTCCAGAAGCTCACCTTCATGAACGACACGAGCGGGGCGGGTATGACCATGGATGTCGAGGGTCGGCAGTGGAGCTGGGTCATGAGCTACCCGAAAGAAGACCGCTTCAAGCTGAGGAACGGCACCTACCTCGTCGGCGCGCAGGAGCTCCACATCCCGGTGAACATGAAAGTGCACATACGTCTCTCCTCGAAGGACGTGATCCATTCGTTCTGGGTGCCGAACATCGGCGGTAAGAAAGACGCAGTCCCGGGTCGCAAGACCGACCTATGGATCCAGGCGGATAAGCCCGGCACCTACAAGGGCCAGTGCTTCGAGTTCTGCGGCACGGGCCACGCCGACATGCTCATCAATCTCGTCGTGCACGAGCCGACCGACTACGCCACCTGGATAACCGACGCGATCAAGGAAGCAGATCGCCAGGACGACCCCGCGACCGCGAAAGGCCGCGAGACCTTCCTCTCACTCGCGTGCACCGGATGCCACGTTGTGAAAGGGACGGCAGCGGCGGGGAAGGTCGGTCCTGAGCTGACGTACGTGGCGAGCAAGAAGAGCATCGCCGGCGGTGTGCTCTCACCCGTCGACGACGCCAACCTCACGAAATGGATCAAGAACCCACCGGCTGTGAAGCCGGGGACGGCGATGCCGAACCTGAATCTCTCGGACGACCAGATCCACGACATCGTCCAGTGGCTGCTCACGCTCAAGTGCCAGCCGAATCAGGCGAACTGCCCTTAGCGCGCGCCTGAGCTAATTGACCTTGAGCGCGACCCGCATCCCCAACTGGTAGTGGCCCGCGACGTTGCAGATGATCACGTAACTCCCGGGCGCAAGGTCGGCGGAGAGCGTGGTCGAGCGGTTCGCGGCGATGTTGATCATCTGCTTGGTGAGACCGTCCGCTCTCGCCTTCGCGCTGCCGACATCGATCGGCAGCTTGTCGGGGGCGAGGTCGGTCTTGATGAGATCGAAGTCGTGGACCATCGTGCCGTTGTTCCGGATGCCGAACTTGACCGCGCCGGCTTTGACGCTGGCGACGCTCAGCGTGATCGCGTACTCCTTCAGGTCGATGATCACGTTCACGTCGGACGGGAGCGGTTCCATCGCCTGAGAGCACGACGTCGCGACGAAGAGGGCAGCCAGGAGCGACACCAACAGGTTCTTGATCATGTTCGGAGCGTACCCTGCTCACGGCGCCGTTGCTCGCGCTCCTCGTCCTCGAGCCAGATGAAGAACGCGCCCGATGCGGCGACGAGGAAGATCGCGTCACCTGGGACCCACATGATCGCGCCACCGATCCGCTGATCGGTGAGCGTGTCGATCCCAAGGCGCGCAGTCGTGTCGATGTAGTGCGTGTAGAAGACGCGCGTCGAGAACGACAGGAGCCCGCCGAGCAGCGTGTTCTGTGCCGCACCCGCGAGCAGCACGTACACGATGCGCGCGGCGTACGGCAGCGTTCCCTTAAATGGCTCCGGGTCGATGACCACGCTCCAGAAGAGGAGCGCGCCGATGAGGAAGTGCGCGTGCTCGAGCCCGTGGAGCGCAGGGTTCTCAACGGCCGCGTCGTAGAGCGCCGGCCAATGCCAGAGATACAGGCCGCCGACGTAGATCCCCACGGCGACCAGCGGATGACGCAGGACATGCATCAGTGCGCGGATCGCCGATGACCCCGCGATCGGACGGACGACGATGCGCCGCAGGGCCGCCGGGAGGCCACGCAGGAGCGGACGGATCGGCGCACCGATGATGAGCAGGGGTGCGGCGAGTGTCGTGAGCAGCATGTGCTGGAGCATGTGGATGCTGAAGAGATCGCCGGCCAGGATCTCGATGCCGGACGCGAGCGCCAGGATGAGGGTCGCAAGGCCGAGGAAGAAGAGCGTGGTCCGCCACCAGGGCCACGGGCGCCGCATCAGACGCACGCCGCGCGCGTAGACGCCGCCGCTCAGGACGGCGAGGGCGATCGTCAGAGCTTCAATGAGGAGTCCACCATGATCACGACGAAGAGCAGCGCGAGATACAGCAGCGAATACAGGTAGATGCCGCGCGCGACCGCGCGGCGGCGCGCCGCGGCCGCGCGGATGAGCCGCACGGATAGGCCGACGAAGATGACGCCGAGCACGATGGCCGCGCCGAGATACAAGAGGCTCAGGCCGCCGCCCAGGAACAGCAGGATCGAGATCGG
>JANMWW010000332.1:0-1853 GCA_031394155.1 Chloroflexota bacterium
AGATTGACAGTCGCACATCGGCTCCGAGATCAGCCGTGGTCATTGGCGATGAGAGGGGGCGGGCCCTAGCGTGCCGCGGGCGCTGTGTAGCCTGCGTTGACCTCGTTCTTATGGGCCGCGAAGGCGCCAAGGACCTCATCCTTCTCGCGTCCGGGGACCTTGAAGAAGTCGAGCGTGCGCCCGAGCTCCGCCGCAACTTCATCGAACTCGGCCGGTGAGATGCGCAGGTCCCGGTGAGCCTCTTCGAGTCCAACCGGCGTCTCACCGGGTCGCGTCGCCGCGTACTGCTGCGGTCCACCCGCCACGTTGCAGACCCACAGCGTCCGCATGAACTTGAGGCCCGGCAAGCGGCCCAGGTTCTTGGTGTGCCACTCGCGCAGTTGTGCATTCATCGACGTCTTGCCGACGATCGGGTTCTGCACGACTGCGTCACTGAAATGGTCCACGACAGCCGCGATGGCGAAGACGCCCCCGAGGCGCTCGTACAGGCTCTCGGCGCCTTTGGTTCCTGGCATGTGTTTTCCCTCCCCGCGATGCTGGTGCATCGTCAGAGCAGATACGTGTACCGGTCTGCGGCGGATGAGCGGTCCGGTCACACATATGGGGCCTTTTGAATGGTGGTCGGGTCGGCGATGACGGCGGCGATAGCCGCGGCGACATCACCGCTCGTGACGCGCAGGGCGCGTGGACGATCGTACGTCAGCTGCACGCGCCCACTTGGCGGACCGGCAACGACACGGGGAGGCCGCAGCGCCGTCCATTCCAAGCCACTCGCCAGATACAGCGTCATCTCTCGTTCTTTGCTGGCGACGACCCACTTCGCGAGACGTCGGACGATCGCTGACACGACCCGCTGTCCAATTGTTCGCCGCTCGCCGGGGAGCGCGATGCCTGCCCCAGCGACAAAGATCACCCGAGAGAGGTTCTCGGTACGCATTGCGGTGATGACGTTCGTGGCCGTTGCCTCAAGCAGAGGCACCGCGTCGGGTGCGTTGATCCGCGGGCCGACGGCACTGACCACGACGTCGCAACCAGCCAGCGTGCGGAGCACGGCTCCTGGCTCGCGCGCGTCACCGACGATCAACGTGACTCCTTGTGAAGCTCGCACTCGGCCAGCGTCCCGAGTCAGGACCCGCACCGTATGTCCGTCTGCTATCGCTCGCTCCAAATACGCGGAGCCGATCGTCCCCGAGGCGCCCAGAAGAGCGATCAACACCGCAGCGAGTCCGATGAGGTGATCGAGTTCACGGCACGCGAGGCAGGCTGAACCAGAACCGCGTGAGGTCAGCGGCTGACTCCGCGCCCACGCGTCCACCGCCGCGCTCTACCAGCGTCTTGACGATCGCGAGGCCGATGCCGGCGCCGCCGCTCGCCCGATCACGTGACTTCTCAACGCGGTAGAAACGTTCGAACACGTGAGGGAGATCATTGGACGGTATCCCGGGCCCCGAGTTCGAGACGCTCACGAGCACGTCGCCCTCTCGAGGCCGTGCCCCGATCGCGAGACGTCCGCCGGCGGGCGTGTAACGGATGGCGTTCTGGAAGAGGTTTGCCAGCACCTGAGCGAGGTGATCCGCGTCCGCGCGCGCCGCGAGCGTTGCGGGGAGATCGATCTCGAGATGAAGGCATCGGTTCTCGAATGCCGCGGAGTGGAGATCGACCGCGGCGAGGACCGCGGCCCGGAGATCGATCTCGCGAAGCTCACCCTGGGTGCGGGCCGCGACGTCTCCAGCCGCTAGCGCATCCAGGGATTGCGAGAGCCGAACGAGCCGGTCGACCTCTTCGTGCAGCGACTCGAAGGTCGACCGCTCGGCGGTGATAACCCCGTCCCTGAGCGCCTCGAGATAGCCTTG
>JANMWW010000398.1:0-4113 GCA_031394155.1 Chloroflexota bacterium
AAGGGACATCGGCCGATCGGCTCCTTCTGACCGCGCCGGAGCTCGAGCTGTTCCGCGGCTCGCTCGCGTTCCGAATGCTCGGCGAGGCCGGTCGCTGGTGGGATCTCTCCCAACGCGGAACGATCACGGATCCGACCCCGCTGAGCACGCCCCTCGCACCGTCGGTCGCCGAGCCTGCACGCGCGCCTGCCGACGCTGCCGGATGGGGCCTGCTTGCGGGCGGGCTCCTCGCCACGGCTGCCGGCACGCTTGTCCTCGCCAGGTCACGTCGGTGATCGTTCGCCTCCACACGCTCACCAAGCGCTACGGCGAGCGCGTGGTCCTCGACCGCGTCGATGCTGAGATCGCCTCAGGCACTCTGGTCGCCATCGTCGGCGGGAACGGCGCCGGGAAGTCAACGCTCCTGCGCTGCATCGCGGGTCTGCTCGACTATTCGGGCGAGATCGAGCGGCCAGCCCCGCCGATCGGCTTCCTGCCGCAATCGGCGCTCTTGCCGCAGACCGCGACGGCGGGCGAGATCGTTCGGCTGTTCGCGCGTCTGGGTCACGGGACTGAGGATGTGCCTCTGCCGGTGGAGCGTGCGCGGCGCGTCGGCCGTCTCTCTGGCGGCGAGCAGCAGCGCGTGGCCCTCGCGGCGCTGCTGGCGATGCGCGCCAGTCTGCTCTTGCTCGACGAGCCGACCGCGGATCTTGACGCGGGTGCGCGCGGCGCATTGTTCGCTGAGCTGCGACGCCAGCGTGATAGCGGGACGACCGTCGTCCTCACGACGCCGGCGCCATTCGCCAACGAGCTGGCACCCGTGGCCGACCGCATCTTCACGCTCGACGGCGCGCGTCTGAGCGGCGGCGACGCCACGGCGTACTTCGCCGGTGTGGCCGGGTGACCGAGGCGCTCATCCGCTTCGAGCTCGGCCGCGCGGTGCGACGAGGCTCGCTGCCGGCCGCCTGCGTGCTGTTCGGCCTGCTCGCCGCTGGCGCGACCGCGCTCGGCCTCGGGTCGTTTCGCCAGCTGGGCCTCGGGACCGTGTCGCCGGCGGCGGTCGTGCTGCTCAACCTCGGGATCCTGTTTCCTTCGGCGTACGCCCTCATGACCGGCGCGCTTGCCCTGCAGGCCGACCGCGACGGCGGCCTCCTCGCCATGCTGCGCGCGGCCGGACTCTCCGGTGCCGGCGTGACCGTGGCCAAGCTCGTCGCGACGATCGTGCCGTCATGGGTGGTCGTGCTCTCCGGGTTCGGCGCGAGCGCCCTCGTCCTTGGTGGCAACGTTGGGCTTGCGGATCTCCCGCCATTCGGCGAGGTCCTGATCACCGCGCTGCTGGTGAGTGCCGCCGCTGGGGCGATCGGCGTGCTCATTGCCGCCGCAGTGCGTGGCAGGCAGCAGGCCTCGACAGCGGGACTCGCCGTCTGGTTCACACTCGCGATCGGTCTCGACCTGCTCGCGATCGCGATCACTCCGGCGCTGCGCATCGGCCCGACCGGATTGCTGCTCATCGTCCTCGCCGATCCGCTGGAGGGTGGGCGGGTCCTCGGCCTACTCGCGCTCGGTGCCGACATCCAGGTCCTTGGTCCGTTCGGCGCTTACCTGCTTGCGACATTTGGACGGACGGGGGCCACCGTGGTCCTCATCCTCGCCCAGCTGGCCTGGATCGTGGTGCCCGCGGCGATCGCCGCGCGGGCGCTCGGCCGCGTCCCGCGAGGGTCGCGGGAGTCCAGTGGCGACCGTGCCGCCAGGGCCATCGCGCTATGACGACGCGCGCCACCGATGCGCCCCTCGTCCTCGTGGCTGACGCGGACGCCCGCGCCTCTGAGGCGTTGGCGAGCGCGCTCCGCGGCGAAGGGCTTCAGGTCGTGATCTGCCGCCACGCGGCGATCGCCGTCGATGCGGTCGCGTTCCACCGGCCGAGCGTTGTGGTCGTGGACGTGAGCATGGACGACGGTCACGGCTGGGACGTCGCGACCGCGGCCCGGGTCCATGGGAAGCTGCCCACGATAGTGATCGATCGCGAGAACGACGGCGCCGCTCGCCGCGCGGCGTACGCCGCCGGCGCGGATGACGTCGTGGGCGCGACGGCGGACCCGATCGAGTTCGCGACGCGGGTACACGCCCGTGCTCGCCGCGCGCGACCGGAGACCCGGACCGGCCAGGTCCTCCGCCACCGTGATCTGGTGATGGACGTTGCTGCGCACGAGGTGCGGATCGCGGGCCGGCGCGTCGCGTTGACGGCGCAGCAGTTCGGGCTCCTGCGCGTGATCCTCGAGGCCGGCGGGGCCACGCTTGAGCGTTCGCAGCTCATCGCGCGCACCGACTCGCTCGACACTGAGCCGCCATCTGATCGCGCCATCGACCTCCACATCACGCGGCTGCGCCACCGCTTGCGTGATGACCCACGCACGCCGCGCTACATCGAAGCGGTCTACGGCGTTGGCTACCGGCTCGCGCAAGATGACCAGCCAGGGCCGGAGGGGTTCGGTGATTACGCCGTGGCCGTGCTCGATGCGCTTCCCGATGCGGTGCTCGTTGTTGACCCCTCACTGATGCTTCGCTTCGCGAACCTCGCCGCCGAGCATCTCTTCGGCGTGCCGCGCGCATCGCTCGGCGGCCGCCACTGTGGCGATCTTCTGGACTGTCGCTCCTGCGGTGGCGCGCCACTGGATGGACCGCGTTGTATCGGCCGAGCGGTGCTCGGGGGGCTCGGCCAGGTGCACGATGCGCCCGCCATCGTGCGTGGGCCCGATGGTCCGATCGCTGCGGCGCTGTCGTACGGCCACGTCGAGGTAGGGAAGGGCAAGACCCTCGTCACGATCACCGTCCGTCGACGGGAGGATCCGAGCGCCTGACGGTCGGCGGACACGAGACGGACACGATCGGCCCGTACGTTCCTCGCATGCAGGTGGCCAGTCACGCACCGACCATTCGCGAGCTACGGGCGGCCGACGTCGGCGCGCTCGTCGAGCTGGCGGAACTCCTTGGGAGCGGCGAGACACCGCACGACTGGAAGCTCCGTCTCCGCCGCAGCTCGGTCGTGGTGATCGGCGCCATGGAGGAAGGGCGGATGATCGGCTACGCGGCCGGCACGGTTCGCCCGGCCTTCAGCCTCGGGACCGCCGGCTGGGTCGAGGCCTTCGGCGTCGACAATTCCTGGCGCGGCCGCGGCCTTGGCCGGTCGCTTGCGAGCACCCTCTTTGAGCGCTTCCGCGAGCTCGGTGCCGCGCGCGTCTACACCCTGGTCCCGCTTCACGACCTCGTGCTCGCGCCCTTCTTCCACGATCTCGGCTTCCGCGAGGAGCCGCTTGTCTGTATCGGGAGGACCACGTGACCGCGACGCTCGACGTCTTCCCGGCCGCGCGCTACCGGGATGTCGTCGAGGACCGTGACTTCCCGACCGTCCGCGAGTATCAGGCGCGCACCGGGCGCGCAGCGCTCGGCTGTTATCCGGTCTACGGGCCGTTCGAGCTCGGCTATGCCGCTGGCCTCCTCCCCGTGGGGCTATTCGGTGGTGGGAACCGGATCGAGATCCAGACCGCCGACTCCCGCTTCCAGTCGTTCATCTGCTCGGTGGTCAAGAGCACGATGGAACTCGGCTTCCAGGAGAAGCTCGGACCGTTCGACGCCCTCATGTTCGAGTCGATCTGCGACCCGGCGCGCAACCTCGCGAGCATCATGTCGCGCAATTTCCCGCAACAGAAGGTCACCTACGTCCACCTACCGCAGAACATGACCTCAGCCGCCGCGCCGGACTACCTCACGTCCGAGTATCGGCGGGTCCTCGCCGAGCTCGAGACGGTCACCGGGACCCACGTGACCGATGACGATCTGCGCGCGAGCCTCGCTACCTACAACGCGCTGCGTGCGGCGCTGCGCGAGCTCTACGCCTTCCGCGCTGCACGTCCGCAGGATCTGCTCACTGGCGAGCTTTACACGCTCACACGGCTCGCGACGATCATGGATCCGGCGGAGGTCACGCCGATCCTGCACGAAGCGCTCGACGCGGCGCGGGCGCGCGACGGCCGGGTCAAGGACCGGATCCGGGTCGTTCTCGCCGGAGCGTTCTGCGAGCAGCCGCCCCTCGAGCTCATCGAGAGCATCGAAGAGTCCGGCTGCTACATCGTCGAC
>JANMWW010000027.1:0-2554 GCA_031394155.1 Chloroflexota bacterium
CCACAATCCGCAATGTGGTGGTCCGCAATACTGGGCTCGGTGGCGAGGACCTCGATCATCCTCTTCCACGACGCCATACCGCGCTGCAGCATGTTGGTGACCCAGCCGAACGCAATCATCGGCCAGCTCAACATCGTCAGATACGAGTTGAAGGCGACGAACTGCCCCACGGTGATCCGCCCGGCGATCACCTCGCGGCTGCCGAGCCACACGACTACCAGCGCGCCGAGGCCGAGAAAGAAACCCATGCTCGGGAAGAAAAACCCCTGCAGCAGGATCAGGCGGCGGTTGCGGCGCAGATACTCGGCAATCGACACGCGGAACCGCTCGAGCTCCGCGTCCTCCTGCCGGTACGCGCGGACGACGCGGACGCCGGACAATGCCTCCTGGGCAACGGCGCTCACCTCCGACAGCTGCGCCTGAATCTGCTCGAAGCGCTTGTGGATGGCGCTGCCGAACAGCTTCACCGAAATGGACACGAACGGCAGCGGGATGAGCGACCAGAGCGCGAGCCGCGCGTCGATGGAGATCATCACCGACAGCGCAACGACGAACGTCAGCAGCGTGTTCGCTGAATACATGACCGAGGGGCCGATCATCATGCGCACCGCGTTGAGATCGTTGGTGGCGCGCGACATCAGATCGCCCGTGCGATGCGTCTGAAAGTACGCGAGCGGCAGCTTCTCCAGATGCGCGAAGAAGTCGTTCCGCATGTCGTACTCGATGTCGCGCGAGGCGCCGATGAGAATCCGGCGCGACAGGAACTGGAACGTGCCGCCGACGATGCCGATCGCGAGCAGCAGCGCGCCGTAGCCCGCGAGCTTGCCGCGGGTCACGCCTCGGGTCAGGTCGTCGATGGCGCGGCCGAGGACGGTCGGCCCCGCGAGCGCGACAGATCGGGTGACCACCACGCACGCGAGCCCGAGGGTGAATTTCTTCCGGTAGCGGACAACGTACGGGACGAGCCGGCGGAGCGGAGACACCTCTCAGAGTATAGTTCGGCGGCTCGAACTGGCTCCTGTCACTGGCTTATCGGTCTGCTAGAATCCTACCCATGCGTGCCCTGTACCTCATCGTTCCCATTCTCTGCATCCTGGTGATTGCGTACCGCTATTACAGCGCGTTCATCGCGGCCAGGCTGTGGATGCTCGACGACCTGCGGGTCACGCCGGCGCACACGAAGAACGACGGCGCCAACTATTTTCCCACGAGCAGATGGGTGCTCTTCGGCCATCACTTCGCGGCGATCGCCGGCGCCGGCCCGCTCGTCGGTCCGGTGCTGGCCGCGCAGTTCGGCTACGCCCCCGGACTGATCTGGCTGGTGGGCGGCGTCTGCCTGGCCGGCGCGGTGCAGGACTCGTTCTGGCTGTGGGCCTCGGTCCGCCGCGGCGGACGGTCGCTCGCCGACATCGCGCGGACCGAAGTGAGTCCGCTGGCCGGCGTCACCGCCGCCATCGCGATCTATTTCATTCTCATCGTCGCCATGGCGGGACTCGGTCTCGCCGTCGTCAACGCGCTGGCGGACAGCGCCTGGGCGACGTTCACGATCTTCATGACGATCCCGCTCGCGCTCATGATGGGTTTTTACATGTTCCGGTGGCGCATCGGCGCGATTCGGGAAGCGACGATCGTCGGTATCGTCGTGATGTTGATGGCCGTCGTGTTCGGCAAGAACGTCGCGGAGTCGAGCATGGGCCACTGGTTCGCCTTGTCGCATCACCAGGTCACCATGGGCATGGCGCTCTACACCATCGCGGCCGCGACGTTGCCGGTCTGGATGCTCCTGACGCCGCGCGCGTACCTCAGCACCTTCATGAAGATCGGCACGATCGCGTTCCTGGTCGTCGGCGTCATGATCCTGAACCCGGAGCTGAAGGCGCCCGCGTTCTCGACGTTTGTCGGCGGCGGCGGGCCGATCATCAAAGGCGCGCTCTTCCCGTTCGTGTTCATCACCATCGCGTGCGGCGCGATTTCGGGGTTCCACGTCCTGATCTCGACGGGAACGACGTCGAAGATGGTCGACAAGGAGACCGACATCCGGCCGATCGGCTACGGCGCGATGCTCGTCGAAGGGGTCGTGGGCGTCGTCGCGATCATCACGGCGGCGTCGCTGAACCCGAGCGACTACTACGCCATCAACACGTCGCCGGACGTGTTCAGGACGCTCGGGATGACGGTGGTCAACCTGCCGGAGCTGCAGAGCGAGGTCGGCGAGATCGTCGCCGGCCGGCCGGGCGGCGCGGTGTCGCTCGCCGTCGGCATGGCGCAGATCTTCAGCGGCCTGCCCGGTATGCGCGGCCTGATGTCGTACTGGTACCATTTCGCGATCATGTTCGAAGCGGTCTTCATCCTGACGACGATCGACTCGGGCACACGCGTCGGACGGTTTCTGCTGCAGGAGTTCGGCGGGCGCGTCTGGAAGCCGCTCGCCCGCACCGACTGGCTGCCCGGCACGCTCGGCTCGACGGTCGTCGTCGTGCTGTGCTGGTCGTATTTCATCTGGACCGGCAACGTCAGCTCGATCTGGCCGCTGTTCGGCGTCGCCAATCAGCTG
>JANMWW010000035.1:0-2771 GCA_031394155.1 Chloroflexota bacterium
GCGAGGGTGGCAGCCAGCCAACCCCGCCGCGATCGAGATGACGTAGACGGGTCTTTTTCCACTCACCACACCTACTTACATAAGACCTAACAATCATGTTGTCAAGACTCTTCCCTGCCCATCGGTATGGACACGCCGGGCACCCGCAAGACTCTTCCCTGCCCATCGGTATGGCCACGCCGGGCACCCGCAAGACTCTTCCCTGCCCATCGGTATGGCCACGCCGGGCACCCGCAAGACTCTTCCCTGCCCGCATTTCCTCATTAACGGAACAGGGCCATATTTGGACGGGTTCCAGCAGTGGAGGGTCAACCATGGTCAATCCCGAGCAATTTCCCAAGGCTGAGTTCGATCCGGCGGCGACCGGCTCCGACGAGCGCGTCGCCACTCTCGCGGGTGGCTGCTTCTGGTGCGTCGAGGCGGTCTACCGCCAACTCGACGGCGTGAGCGACGTGGTCAACGGCTACGCCGGCGGTGCCGCCAACACCGCGGACTATCGGACCGTGTCCAGCGGCCGAAGTGGGCACGCCGAGGCGGTCCAGGTCCACTACGACCCCGCGCGGGTCTCGTACGGCGACCTGCTGCGCATCTTTTTCTCGATCGCGCACGACCCGACGACCAAGGACCGGCAGGGTGCCGACGTCGGGCCGCAATACCGTTCCGAAATCTTCGCCAAGGACGCCTCCGAGCGCGCGATCGCCGAGGGCTACATCAAGCAGCTCGATGCCGCCAAGGTCTTCGACGCCCCGATCGTCACAGTGGTGTCAGACCTCGACACGTTCTATCCGGCCGAGGACTACCACCAGAACTACGCCGCAACCCATGCGAACGAGCCGTACATCCAGTTCGTCGCGGCGCCGAAAGTGGCCAAGCTCCAGAAGTACTTCAAGGACCGTCTGAGGGCCGTCACGCGATAGCGGGCTCGGTCGGTCACAATGACCGCCCCGTGTCGCTCGATCCGGTCACCGCCCTCGGCGTGGCGAGCCTGAGCGCGATGCTCGTCTCCTACGCCCTCGAAAATCGCGGCCGCGGCTGGGTCCTCGCGTTCGCGCTCGCATGCTGGGCCTCGGCGGCCTACGGATGGCTGGCCGGCGCCTGGCCATTCACGGTCGTGGAAGGAGTCTGGGGATTGGTCGCGCTGCGGCGATACCTGCGTCGGACATGACGAAGACATTTGGCCTGGACTTCGGCACCTCGAACACCTCGCTGGCCGTGTGGGACGGTGCGAAGAGCGAGGTCCTGCCGATCGATCCGCTGGCCGGTGCGGCGATGCCGACTGTCCTTTATGTACGGCGCGACGGATCCTCCCGCGTCGGACGCCCCGCCATCGAGGCGTACCTGGAGGACAACCGCACACGCGGGCCGGTCAAGCGCGAGTACCTGCCGCTGGGCGTGAAGATGGTCTCGTCGAATCCGTTCCAGAAGCCCGTCGACGCGATGATCCTGACGGACGTCGCCTCGCCCGGCCGGCTGTTCCAGGCGCTGAAATCGTTCCTCGGCGATCGGCTCGAGGTGCGGACAAACGTCTTCGGCGAGGCGCGCGGCCTCGAGCAGCTCATCGCCGTGGTGCTCGCGCACGTGCGCGACCGCGCCAATGAGCTCACGGGCACGATGCCCGAGGAGATCACCATCGGCCGCCCGGTGGAATACATCGGCGGCGCCCAGGCCGAGGAGCGCGCGCTCACGCGGATGCGCACCGCCGCCGATATGGCGGGCTTCAAGCGCGTGCGCTTCGTGTACGAGCCCGTTGGTGCCGCGCATTCGGCCGAGGTGGCGCGCGGGCTCAGCCTGGTGTTCGACTTCGGTGGCGGAACGCTCGACCTCGCGTTGGTCGAGCGTGGTGACGACGCGATGCGCGTGCTAGCGACCGCGGGCCGTGACATCGGCGGCGATCGCCTGACCGAACGTGTGATCGACGACAGCATCGCCCCGAAGCTCGGAGCGCGCGCCCAGTGGAGCGAGAAGCGGTTGCGCCTCCCGGCGTTCATCGTGAATGCGCTGCACGACTGGCATGCGCTCTCTGCGCTCAACGAGAAGCCGCTTCTCGAAGCGCTCGACGATCTCGTTCGGGCGGGCGCGCCCCGCCGCGAGCTCGAGGCGCTGCGCGACGCCATCTCGCTGCAGCTCGGCTACGAGATCTTCATGGCGGCCGATGTCACGAAATGCGAGCTCTCGAGCCTCGCCGCGACCGTGCTCACGTATCACCATGCCGCGGTCGACGTCGATGCGCGCGTGACGCGCGGCCGGTTCGAGACGCTCATCGCGCCGATGCTCACGGAGACCGAGACACTCCTCGATGCCGTGCTCGCGAAGGCTGGCGTCGTAGCCGAGGACGTCGGAGAAGTCGTGACGACTGGCGGATCGAGCGCGA
Source organism: Chloroflexota bacterium (assembly GCA_031394155.1). GTDB lineage: Bacteria > Chloroflexota > Limnocylindria > P2-11E > P2-11E > CF-39. The sequence continues at coordinate 2,372 of JANMWW010000035.1, forward strand.
TCCCCGCCTTCCGCTCGCTCCTCGCTCGTCAATTCCCGCGCTCACGCGTGCGAGACGCGGCGGCGTTCACGAGCGTCGCGGCCGGCCTTGCGATGCCGGGAACACAGGAGGCCGTGCGCGCGAGCTGACATGTTGAGCCACCATTGAGCGCCCGTCGTGCGTATGCTCGATCGATGAAGGCCGTCGGCTCGGCGGTCGCGCGAAGCTGGCGCGAGTACGCGATCGGATTGCTCAGCGTCGTCGTTGTCACAGTGCTGATCGGCGCGCTCGAACCTCCGTGGCGCGTCGCCAACGTCTCGATGCTCTACCTGATCGGCGTGCTCGCGACCGCGACGCTCGCGGGAAGCGGTCCCGCCATCGTCGTCTCGATCGCCGCGTTCCTCGTCTTCAACTGGTTCTT
>JANMWW010000038.1:0-6625 GCA_031394155.1 Chloroflexota bacterium
GCGCGCCGGAAGGCCCAGCCGTCCATGACCGGCATCCAGAGGTCGAGGACGATCACTTCGGGTGCCCGGCTCGCGAGGAGCGCGAGCGCTTCCATTCCGTTCGTCGCCTGCGCGACCTCATAGCCCTCGAGCTCGAGCGCCTCTGTAACGGTCGCGCGCACCTGCGGCTCGTCGTCGACGACGAGCACGCGCCGACCTATGCCAGTACGCGGCGGCACGCGATGAGGATACCGAGCGCCCGACCAAGCAACCCACGAGCGCGGCGGTCCCCATTCAGAATGAGCGCGTGCCTCGTCTCTTCCAGGCGCCGCGGACTCTGTCGTCGCGGCTCACGCTGCTCGTGCTGGTGCTGGCCATCCCGATGCTCGTGGTCATCGCGCTCTCGTACAACGACGCCCTGCGCGATCGCCGCACCGTCGAGACGAGCGCGGCGACATACGCCGCTCGCAACAGCGCCTCCATCGTCGAGGGCTTCCTGCGCGATCTCGAGAGCACGACGTTCGCGACCGCCGGACTCCTCGGAACATCTTCCGGCCCGTACGACCAGGCGGCGTACGGCGCCTATCTCAAGAACCTCACCGGGCTGTACCCGGAGCTCCGCGCGATGTTCATCACCGACGCGAACGGGAAAGTCGTCGCCTCGGACTCGGGCGTCGGCATAGGCGTCGATCTGTCGACGCGGCCGTACCTACCGCCCTTGAAGGGTGGCGCGCAAAAGGTCTGGAGCGGCTCGATCACGGGCCTGCAGAGCGGCGACATCACCGTCGCGTTCGGCCGGCCGATCACCTCCGGCGGTGGCGCGATACGCGGATTCCTCATCACGGCCTTCTATCCGGAGAGAGTCATCCAGGTGCTTCGCCCGGACTATCCCGCGGACGCGCGGCTCGTCCTGATCGACGAGCGGGGCCACGTCCTGTACGACTCAGGCCGCCAGGAGCCGGCGGCGAACGAGATCGACGTCTCGGACTCTCCGGGCGTGGGCACGGCGCTGAAGGGGCAGGTCGTGCCGATCGACAACGTCGCCACCCCGTTCACCGGCGAGCCGCAGTTCGGCGCTCTGGTGCCCATCGCGCGCACCGGCTGGGTCCTCGCGGTGACGCGTCCGGTCGCGGGGATCAACGCGGAGCTCGCTGGCCGGCTGATCTCCGACACCGTCGCGGTGCTGGCCACCCTTGCCCTCGCCGCACTCATCGCCTCGCTGATCGCGAACAGGCTCTCGCGGCCGCTCCGCGAGCTGTCGCGCGTCGCGTCGGGGATCGCACGAGGTGATCGGCCGGTCATTCCTGCGCCGTCGGGTGGTGCCGAAGTCGAGCAGCTCTCCGCGGCGATGCGCACGATGCAATCGGCGGTGGCCAAACGCGAGGACGAACTCCGCCTTCTCGCGTCCTCAGCGGAGTCGCTGTCGGGCACGCTCGATTACGGCGAGACGCTTCATCGCGCCGCGCGTGTTGCTATCCCGGGCTTCGCGGACTGGGTGGTCGTCGACGTGCTCGAGGGTGGCGTGATCGCGCGCGCCGAGGTCGCGACCGCCGACCCGGCCCGCGAGGCGAAGGCGCAGGAGCTGCGCCGCAAGTACCCGCCGAGCCAGCCCGCGGCCAACCCGAATGGGCCCGTGCCGCGCGCGATCTCGACGCGGGAACCGGTCCTCATGAGCCAGATCACGCAAGACTTCCTCACCGGCGTGGCGCGCCATCCGGAGGAGCTCGTGCTTTACGAGAGCCTCGGCCCGCGCTCGTTCATCACCGCCCCGATGCTCGTCGCGGGACGCGCGGTCGGCGCCGTCACATTCATCACCGCGGAGTCGGGCCGCTACTACACCGAAGACGACCTCGATCTCGCGAAGCAGCTGGCGCGGCGCGTCGCGCTCTCCATCGAGAACGCGCGGCTGTATTACGAGGTGCAGCAGTCGGTGCGGACGCGCGATGACTTCCTCTCCGCGGTGGCGCACGAGCTGAAGACACCGCTCACGGTGATCAGCGCATCCAGCCAGATGCTGCAGCGCCGCCAGCGCGCCCAGACGGAGAATTCCGAGCCCGATCCCTCGCTCATCCGCATCCAGGGTGCGGTCGCCCGGATGACCGCGTTCATCGAGGAGTTGCTCGAGCTTGTTCGGAGGCAGGCAGATCCGTCGTTATCTCTCAAGATCTCTGCGGTCGACCTCGTCGCGCTGGTGCGCGGCGTGGTCAACGAGGCATCGCAGCTCGCTCACGGGCAGGAGATCCTCGTCGAGGCGACAGGCCCGGTCTTGGGTGATTGGGATGCGGTCCGCGTCGAGCGCGCCATCGACAACCTCGTCGGCAACGCCATCAAGTACAACCGCGAGGACGGCAAGGTCACGATCCGCGTCGGAACAGAGGACGCGCCCGCCGGCCGCGTGGCGACGATCGCGGTGACTGACGAGGGCATCGGTATCCCGGAAACAGATCGAACACGCATCTTCGACCGCTTCACGCGTGGCGCGAACGTCGCCGGCCGCATCAGCGGAAGCGGCGTGGGGCTCGCGATCGTGCGCCAGGTCGTCGATCAACACGGCGGCACGGTGGATGTGGTGAGCACTGAGGGCCGCGGGAGCACATTCACGATGCGCCTCCCGATCGCGCCGACGGCGGCGACCATCGCAGCCGGATAGCCTTCAATCGTGACCGGGCGCGTCCTCATCACCGGCATCACCGGGTTCGCGGGAAGCCATCTCGCTGAGCGGCTCGTCGCCGACGGCGCCGAGGTGCACGGCTTCGCATTCGAGGAGCCGCCATTCCCGAACCTCGCATCCGTCGCGGGCAACATCCACGTTCATCGTGGTGACATCACATCGCTCGAGGACCTGCGCGCGGCGATGCGCGCAGCCAAACCCGACGTCGTGATCCATCTCGCCGGGCAGGCCGTCCCCACGCTCGCAGCGCTCGACCCGGTGGCGGCGGTGCGCGTGAACGTGCTCGGCACCGCGGCTGTCCTCGCGGCGCTTTCCGAGCGGGCCGAGAGCGCGCTCGTCCTCGCGTCGAGCGGCGATGTCTACGGAACGCCGGAGCGGTCACCGGTGACGGAGGACGCGGCGATCGCGCCGACGAATCCGTACGCCGCCACGAAGGTCGCGGCGGAGGCGCTCGCCCGAGAGCTCGGCGATCGCGAACGCCGCGCGGTCGTGATCCTGCGCCCGACGAATCAGATCGGGCCGCGGCAGCACCCCGCACTCGCGGCCTCGGCGTTCGCGAAGCAGGTCGCGGAAGCAGAGGTCGGCCGAGCCGAGCCTGTGGTCCGCCACGGATCGCTCGACGCGCGGCGCGACTTCATCGACGTCCGCGACATGGCCGACGCGTACGCGCGCGCAGCGGAGATCCGCGAGGCAGGGGCGCAGGTCTTCAACGTCGGCACCGGTCGCGCGGTGGGGATCGACGAGATCCTGACGACGTTGATCAGCCTCGCGCGCATCCCCATACGGGCCGAGCTCGATCCCGAGCGGGTTCGCGCCGGCGTGGCACCAGCGCTCGCGCTGGATCCGTCGCGCTTCCGCGCGCGCACCGGCTGGGAGGCCCGCATCCCGCTCGAAACGTCACTTCGCGATCTGCTCGACTATTGGCGTGCGCGTGTGCGCGAGGGAGCACGAGTCTGAACATCCAATTCGGTACCGATGGCTGGCGTGCGGGCATCGCCGACGCGTACACATTCGATGCGGTGCGCGTGTGCGCGCAGGGCGTGGCCGAGTGGGTCCAGAAGAGCGGCGATGCCGGACGCGGGATCGTCATCGGCTTCGATCGCCGCTTCCGATCCGAGCATTTCGCGGCGGCGGCCGCCGAGGTCGTGGCCGCGCATGGCATCCACGTGTTCCTAGCCTCCGCCGCCTCGCCGACGCAGAGCTTCTCGTACGCGACGATGCGCAAGAAGGCCAAGGCGGGCATCGTCATCACCGCGAGCCACAACCCGTGGACCGACAACGGCTTCAAGGTCAAAGAGGAGAGTGGCGCGGCCGCGTCGCCCGCGATCATCAAGGAGCTCGAGGCGATCATCAATCCGCTCGAGTCGCGCCTTCAAGATCTGAAGCGCATGAAGTTCGACGACGCGAAGGCCAAGGGCCTCGTTGAGATCTTCGACCCGGCTCCCGATTACCTCGCGCGTGTCGCTGAGCTCTTCGACCTCGAGGCATTCCGGGCAGCGGGCTACAAGATCGTCTGCGAGCCCCTCTTCGGCAGCGCGAGCGGCTACTTCCCGAAGCTGCTGGGAGGCGGCCGCACGCAGGTGATCGAGCTCCACGCGGAGCGCAATCCGTACTTCGGCGGCGTGAATCCCGAGCCCATCCCACCGAACATTGACGAGTTCCTCGCGCGGATCCCAGCGGAGAGAGCCGACGTCGGCCTTGCAGTGGACGGCGACGCCGACCGCGCCGGGCTCGCGGATGAGAAGGGCAACTTTGTCACGACGCTCACGCTCTATTCGCTCCTCATGTGGTACTTGCTCGAGGTGCGCAAGCTCCGCAAGCCGGTCGTGAAGACCGTGAACATGAGCGCGATGGTCGACCGGTTGGGACAGAAGTACGGCGTCCCGGTCTACGAGGTCCCCGTTGGCTTCAAATACATCGCGCCGAAGATGATCGAGACCGACGCGATGATGGGCGGCGAGGAGTCAGGCGGGTTCGGCTTCGCGATGCACCTGCCCGAGCGCGACGGGATCGTCGCGGACCTGTTCTTTCTCGACTTCATGCACCAGACGAAGAAGAAGCCCAGCCAGCTCATCGCCGAGCTGATGGATATGGTGGGGCCCTCCTTCTATCTGCGCCGTGACCTGCATCTCGAGGCGGCGACCTATGCGCAGAAGAAGATCGCGATCATGCAGCGCCTCGCGAGCGAAAAGCCGGCCGAGCTCGCCGGCCACACGGTCGCGAAGATCGTGGAGCTGGATACGGGCGACGGCGTGAAGTTCTTCGTCGACGATGGCTCGTGGCTCCTCATTCGTCTCTCGGGCACGGAGCCGCTCGTGCGGGTATACACCGAGACGCGTTCGCAGGATGAAGTGAAACCCATGCTCGACGCGGGCGAAGGGATGGTGAAAGGTGCCTGAGTTGGACACGACTGTCATCGAATCGGTCGAGCGGATACGCGCGGCGGATCCCGGCAACATGCAGGGTCGCATCAAGGATCTCGGCACGCAGGTGCGCGACGCGTGGCAGCTCGCCAAGAGCGCGACGATCCCGCCGGCGTACGCCGACGTGCGCAACATCACGCTCACCGGGATGGGCGGCTCGGCCATCGGCGGCGACTTCGCGGCCTCGCTCCTCGCCGACGAGCTGAAGATCCCGATGGTCATCCACCGCGATTACGGGCTGCCCGCATATGTCGGTCGCGACTCGCTGGTGATCGCCTCTTCGTACTCCGGCAACACCGAGGAGAGCCTCTCGGCCTTCCAGGTCGCGCAGAAGCGTGGCGCGAAGGTGCTGGTGCTGACGACCGGCGGAAAGATCGGCGAGCTCGCCAAGGCCGCGAACTACCCGGTGGTGACGTTCTCGTACAAGGCGCAGCCGCGCGCCGCGCTCGGGTATTCGCTCGGTCTGGTCCTCGGCTGTCTCGTGAAGATGGGCTTCGTCCGCGACCTGCAGGCCGACATCGACGCGGCGCTCGCGGATCTCGCGAAGATCGAGGAGCGTGTTCACGAGGGCGCGCGCACCAACGACGCGAAGCGCATGGCCATCGAGCTCTACGGTCGGATCATCTTCGCGTACGGCGCGGGTGTGATGGGCGTCATGGCGCGCCGGGTCAAGGGTCAGTGGAACGAGAATGCCAAGAACTGGTCGGCCTTCGATGTGATGAGCGAGCTGAACCACAATGCGGTGGTCGGCTTCCCGCATCCGCCAACGGCCCGCGACGCGCTCACCGTTCTCCTCCTGCGGAGCGATCGCGACAATCCTCGACACAAGATCCGCTTCGACGTCACCGCGGAGCTTCTCGACCGCGCCGGCGTCGCGCACAAGACGCTTCGCTTCGACGGGCAGAGCATGCTGTCCGAGGTCCTGCAGATGGTCATGTTCACCGACTACGTGACCTTCTACCTGGCGCTGCTGAACGGCGCAGACCCGACCGAAGTGAAGTCGATCGATTTCTTGAAGGACCGGCTCGCCAAGGCCTAGTTGCAGCACCGGGAGGCCACGTTCACGTTCTGCCCGCGTGATGGGACGCGACTCGTGCCGACGCGCATCGATGGACGCGACCGGCCGACCTGTCCGGTGTGCGGTTTTGCGGACTTCATGCACGTGCAGATCGGCTCGAACACGATCGTCGAACGCGACGGCAATATTCTTCTCGTCCGGCTGAACTACGGACCGCGGGATGGTCGCTGGGCGTTGCCCGGCGGTCTTGTCGAAGCCGACGAGACAGCTGAAGAAGCGGCGGTGCGCGAGACGCGCGAGGAGACTGGTTTCACCGTGGGCCTGGATGGGCTGCTTGCGACGTGGATGCGCCCAGGCTTCCCGATCCTCGTCGTGATCTACCGTGCGCACGTGCTGTCCGGGACGCTCACGGTCGCGCCGGATGAAGCGTCGGAAGCTCGTTTTTTCGTCCCGGACGAACTACCGCCGCTCGAGGAGCTGGCCTGGCCATCGACCGCGCACGGCATCGACGCTTGGCGCGCGTACGAGCCGCCG
>JANMWW010000070.1:0-5560 GCA_031394155.1 Chloroflexota bacterium
ATGCAGCCCGAGACGCTGTTGATGCAGGGCACCGGTTCGCAGTTGGCGACGCTTAGCCGCTGGGGCGACTACAGCTCGATGTTCGTCGACCCGTCTGACGATTGCACCTTTTGGTACACGAGTGAGTACCTCACCGCGAACGGGACGTGGAACTGGCACACCCGCATCGGTACGTTCAAGTTCGCGAATTGCCCGCCCGGCCCGCCGCCCGCGCCGACCGTGAGCTCGGTCTCGCCGGCGAGCGGCTCGAAACTCGGCGGGACGAGCGTGACGATCAACGGGGCGAACTTCCAGTCGGGCGCTACCGTCACCTTCGGCGGCTCATTGGCGAGCGCGAGCTATCTGAGCTCGACGCAGCTCACGGCCACGACACCTGCAGGCACCCTCGGCGCGGTAAGCGTCGTCGTCACGAATCCTGACACGGGGACTGGGACGTGCACCTGCTACACGTACCTCGACCCGCCGACCGTCACCGCGGTGAGCCCGACGGATGGCGCGACCGCCGGCGGCACGAGCATCACGATCATGGGCACGAACTTCGCGGCCGGCCTGACGTCCGTCAGCGTCGGCGGGGGCGCGGCGACCCAGGTCAGCGTCGCGAACCCGACGACGCTCACAGCCACTACACCCTCTGCTGCGACGGCGGGCGCGGTCCCCGTCGTCGTCACCGTTGACCGTCAGCCAAGCAACAACACCATTCAATTCACCTACGTCGTGGCGCCGACCGTGAGCTCGGTCTCGCCCGCGAGCGGCTCGAAGCTCGGCGGCACGAGCGTCACGATCAACGGAGCGAACTTCAACGCGCCGACGAGCGTCACGTTCGGCGGCGCACCCGCGACGATCGGAATTGTCACCGGGACAACGATCACGGCAACGACGCCACTCGGAGCCATCGGCAACGCCCCCGTGGTCGTCACGAACGCCGACGGTAGAACCGGCACCTGCGCGGCTTGCTACATGTATCTCGACGCGCCGACCGTCACGCGAGTGGGTCCGAACAGCGGACCGACCGGTGGCGGCACGAGCATCACGATCACGGGCACAAGCTTCGCCTCTGCAGCGACCGTCACGGTCGGCGGCGTGCCGGCGACCGCCGTGAGCGTCACGAGCTCGACGACCATCACGGGGACGACGCCGCCGCACGCGGCGGGGATGGCGGACGTCATCGTCACTGTCGATGGACAGACGAGCGCGGCGAACGCGAGCGATGTCTTCACGTACAACACCGGCCCCGTCTTGAGCAACGTCCAGGCCTCAGCGCAAAGACGGTCGGCGTCCATCACGTGGACGACGGACGTGCCAGCGGACAGCCAGGTCGAATACGGGACGACCACGTCCTATGGCTCCCGGAGCACGCTGAACACGACGCTCGTGATCAATCACTCCGTGGGCCTGAGCGGCCTATTGCGGGGTACGACATATCACTACAGCGTGTACAGCCGGAACGGCGCCGGCCAGCTGACGATCTCCGGTGACTTCACCTTCACGACGCGCTAATTAAGGGAGTGGGGCGCCCCGCGCGGGGCGCCCCGCGTCGAGCGGGCGGGCGACGCCGGAGTGGTGCTCCCGATGGGCAGATTTGCTAACATTCCCGTTCTGAAGCTCGTGCCTGCCGCGGTCTCGGGCTTTTAGGCCAAACGGGGCGGACGCTCGGCTTCCTCTCTACCCACCGAGCAAGTGGGACGCCCAAACGACTTGATGAAAGGAATCGCAGGTCCTGCGCCTGCGTTAAGACTGATATGAAGACATCTGGACTGCCCTGCCGCGCCGACCCCGACTGCAGCGCCGTGTTCACCCTGACGAACCAGGACTCGATGGACGCCCTCCGCGAGGCGGCGGAGCGTCGCAACGCCCACGAGCTGGAGACCCACCAGTACACGCACGTCGTCACGATCCTCCCTGGCGCGACACCGTTCTCACAGCCTGCGGCCGCTTCGCGCCGCCGCGGCCGTCGCAAGAACGAAGAGCTGAACGTCGTCTAAGACTCTTGGCGTGGCGGCAAAGCCGCGCCAAGGTCTTAGGGTCCTTTCATCCTTCCGAGCACGTCGCTAGGCACACTCTGCCTATGAAGTTCGGAGGAGCCGTGATCGGCCTCGTCCCGATCCTCTTCGCCGCTCTCCTGATCGGGGCGTGCGGCGGCAGCGCATCGCTCGCGAGCGCCAGCCCGGCGCGGACCGGTGCCGCAGCGCAGGCCGCATCGACGCCCTCCGCCACCGCGGCGGCGACGGCCAGCACCTCCAGCGTCGCGACATCCACGTGGACGATCGGCTCGGCTTCCAAAGCGGTCGTGAGCGTGCGCGAGCAGCTCGTTGGTGTGAGCCTTCCCTCCGACGCGGTCCTCACCGCCACGGGCGGCGCCGGCACGTTCGGCCTCAAAGCCGTTGGCACTTTTTCGAATGACTCCAAGATCACCTTCGACCTCACGACTCTCTCGAGCGACTCGCGCAACCGCGACGACTACGTGAAGCAGGACACGCTGAACACGCGTCAGTTCCCCAAGGCCGAATTCGTCCCGACGAAGACCTCTGGCCTCACGCTGCCGCTCGCGTCCACTGGGACGTTCACTTTCACGCTCACTGGGAACCTCACGATCCACGGCAAAACGAAGGAAGTGAACTTCAACGTCGTGGCCAGGCGCAACGGCGCGGAGCTCACCGCGACCGCGACCCTCGCGCCCACGGTGAAGTTCGGCGATTTCGGGATGAGCGCGCCGTCGGTCCCGTTCCGGGTCGTGTCGGTGGTCGACGAGATCCGTATCGTCGTCGACCTCACCGCGACAGGCGCTGCCACATGACCCATCAGATCGCCAATGATCTCGAGAACGACGACGCGCACATCGGACACGTTCTCTCGCGTCGTGAGGTCCTCGCGCTGATCGGTGCGACCGGCGTTGTCGCCTGTGCGCCGTCGGCGCTCAGCCGAGCTTCGCCCGCAGCCTCGAGCGCGGCGGCCACCGCCGCAGCGACCGCCGCTGCCTTCACTGGAACATCGGTCGCGGTTCCTTCGTGCATCGTTCGACCCGCAGTCACCGAAGGCCCGTATTTCGTCGATGAAAAGCTGAACCGCTCCGACGTCCGCAGCGATCCGTCGAACGGCGCGGTGAAGCCAGGCGCGGCGCTCACGCTGACGTTCAACGTGTCGCGCGTGGCCAGCGCCGCGTGCGTCTCGCTCGCGAACGCGCAGGTCGACATCTGGCACTGCGACGCCTTGGGCGTGTACTCGGACGCGAGCGATCCGAGCTTCAACACGAAGGGCCAGAAGTTCCTGCGCGGCTTTCAGCTCACCGACGCGAACGGGAAGGCTTCCTTCACCACGATCTATCCCGGCTGGTATCAGGGTCGCGCCGTCCACATCCATTTCAAGATCCGGATGACCGCCGCGAGTGGCACGGTGTCCGACTTCACTTCGCAGCTGTTTTTCGACGACGCGTTGAATGCACAGGTCTTCACGACGGCGCCGTATTCGCAGAAGGGCGCCGGGTGGATGAAGAACGCTCAGGACGGGATCTACACCGGCGGCGGCGACAAGCTGCTCCTGCGGCCGACCCAGAGCGGGTCGACTTTCGCGGCCACATTCGAGATCGGCCTGGCGTAGCGCCGCAGCACCGGCGGTCGGCGACAATCGCGTGGTGAACGTCGCGATGTGGATCCAGGCCCTGCGCGTGATTCCGCGCATCGACCAGGATGCGTGGCGTCGCCTCGACCTCATCTCGCGCTGGCTCATCGCCGCGCGCGATGCCGTCCTTTGGACGCTCACGACCGTGGCGCTGCTGCTCGCGCACGGCACGAACAATCTTCTGAACGACTGGACCGACCACAGGAAGGGCGTCGATCGGGACAACTACTTCCGCACGCAGTACGGACCGCATCCGATCGAGTCGGGCCTCATGACCGACCGGACCCTCTTGAAGTACGCCGCCATGAGCGGCGCTCTCGCGCTCGTCATCGGCGCGTACCTGGTCGCGGTGCGCGGGCCGCTCGCACTCGCACTGCTCGCGGCCGGCGCCTTCTTCGTGCTCTTCTACACGTATCCACTCAAGTACATCGGCCTCGGCGAGATTGCCGTGCTCATCGTGTGGGGGCCGCTGATGATCAGCGGGACGTACTTCATCACCACCGGCGTGTGGGACTCGACCGTCGCGCTCGCGGGTATGCCGTACGCGCTCGGCGCGACCGGCGTGATCTTCGGCAAGCACATCGACAAGTACGCCGAGGACAGGGTCAAACGGATCAGGACGCTGCCGGTGATCATCGGCGAACGTGCGGCGCGCGCGATCATGGCCGCGATCCTGGGCCTCCAGTACGTATTCGTCGCGTACCTCGTCGCGATCGGTTTCTTCACGCCGATCCTCCTGATCGTGTTCCTCGCGCTCCCGAAGCTGCTGCCGACGCTGCGCGTTCTCCGCGCGCAGCGCCCGAGCGCGCCGCCGGCGGGCTATCCCGAGCGCGTGTGGCCTGGTTGGTTCGTCGCCTATGCCTTCGTACACAACCGCCGCTGGGGCTCGCTCCTTCTCCTCGGCCTCATCGGCGACGTCGTCGCCCGTCAGTTCATCAAGTAGGGGAATAGGCGCGCGGTCCGCGGCGTTCGAAGGGCGTGGGATTCAACGACGACCTGATCGAGGACTATCGCGCGAACGGCAAGGCAAGCAAAGGCCCGTTCGTCGGACGGCAGATCCTCCTCCTCACGACCACGGGCGCGAAGACCGGCACCGCGCGCACGTCACCGCTCGTCTACACAAAGGACGGCGATGACCTCGTGATCGTCGCGTCGAAGGGCGGCGCGCCCACCAATCCCGATTGGTTTCACAACCTGAAGGCCCACCCGACGGTCACCGTCGAGCTCGGCGGCGACACGTTCGAGGCCCGCGCCATGGTCGCGGACTCCGAGGCCGAGCGCGAACGGCTCTACGCGGCGCACGCAAAACTGCACCCCGGATTCCTCGACTACGTGAAGAAGACGACCCGCAAGATCCCCGTCATCAAGCTGGAGCGGATCGGATCGCAGACCTCCTAGGCCCCTGCGAAAGCCAAGCCATCGGCCCATTCCTTGCCCTTTTCGGGCGGGCGGCAGATAATCTTCATGACCAAGCGGCTCGAGGGAGTTGCGCAGAGCAACTCTCTTTTCGTGTCCGGAAAAGTAGCTCTGCCCACCTAGCTCAGTTGGTAGAGCACGTCCTTGGTAAGGACGAGGTCTCGGGTTCGATCCCCGAGGTGGGCTCTAGATCGAAGGAGACAAGCACATGGCAAAGAAGAAGTTCGAGCGCACCAAGCCGCACGTGAACGTTGGCACGATCGGTCACATCGACCACGGCAAGACCACGCTCACCGCGGCGATCACCAAGACGCTCTCGCTCAAGGGCCAGGCCGACTTCCGGGCCTTTGACTCGATCGACAACGCCCCCGAGGAGCGCGAGCGCGGCATCACCATCTCCATCGCCCATGTCGAATATGAAACGGACAAGCGCCACTACGCCCACGTCGACTGCCCCGGGCATGCCGACTACATCAAGAACATGATCACCGGTGCTGCCCAGATGGATGGCGCCATCCTGGTGGTCTCG
>JANMWW010000075.1:0-2190 GCA_031394155.1 Chloroflexota bacterium
AGGAACAGGTAGCCGCGCTGGCGAAAGTCGTGTCGTGCACCCGTCAGGTCGTCGTAGTTGCGCCAGAAGGATGACGCAAGCTTCGAGAGGCGCACGTCGAGCTCGTCGACGAACTGATGGCGGATGCCGCCGAGGCCGCCCTTGCTCGTGCCGCTTCCGAGCTCGCCTCGCTCGAGCAGGGTGACGTCGGGCTCGCGGCGCTCCGCGAGGAAGTACGCGACGGCGGCGCCGACGATGCCACCGCCGACGATGATCGTGCTCATGCGCGCGGGATCACGACGGCTCGGCTACTCCGCGATCTCGGTGAAGCGATACCGCCCCTCGTCTTCGGTGATGCGACCGAAGCGCGGCAGGTCGTGCGTGAACGCCACGACCCACTTCTCCTGGATCGCACGCGGCAAAATGAGCTTTTTCGCGGCAAGCGTGTCGAGCGGGTAGAGATCCTGCGCCGGGATCCACGGAAGCGGCAGGTGATGCCGGTCCGGCATGAAGTCCGACGAGAAGAAGAGCGTGTCGCGTCCATCCGAGACGCGAACGGTCTGCGTGCCGCGCGTGTGACCCTGGATGCGATCGAGGCGGACGCCGGGAAGGATCTCGACGGCCTCGTCGATGAGCTCGAGCTGGCGGGCTGCCTCGAGCGGCGCGAAGTCATCAGGGAGATACGAGCCGCGTGTCCGTTCGTTGGGGCTCATCGCGTCGAGCCATTCGAGGCGCTGGAAGACATATGACGCCCGAGGGAACGTGGGCACGAGCCGGTCGCCGTCGCGCCGCGTGTTCCCGCCGGCGTGATCGAAGTGCAGGTGAGTGTTGATGACGAGCGTGACCTCGTCCGGCCGCACACCGCGCGCCGCGAGCTCGATCAGCAGGCGCGGCTCGCCGTCGACGCCGAAGTTGCGCTTCTGCTTGTCGTTCAGCTTCGGACCCGCTCCGGTCTCCACCAGCGCGACGTGACCATCACCGTCGCGGATGAGAAGGCAGTTCATGTCCATCGAAACCCGGTTGAGGGAGTCGGCGGGTTTGACTTTTTCCCACAGCACCTTCGGGACGACGCCGAACATCGCGCCGCCGTCGAGTCGGAAGATGCCGTCGCTGAAGATCTCCACCTGGAAACGACCGATGCGCACGACCGTCAGTATGGAGAAGTGGGACCCGCGGAGCGACGCGTCGATGCGGTGCGCAAGCAGTTCGGCCCGGCGGCCGAGGCCTACCTCGCGAGCGCCGTGCACGCGCAGGGCGAGGACCTCGTGCGGCTGGTCGAGCTTCTCGACCCAGGTCCGGACGACACCGTGCTCGACCTCGGTTGCGGCGTCGGGCACACGTTGCGAAAAATCGCGCCGAAGGTGCGGTTCGCGGTCGGAGCAGACGCGACCGCCGGGATGCTCGAGGGCGCGCGCACCCTGATGGCGCAGGAGGACCTCCACAACGTCACACTGATCGTGGCAACCGCGGAATTTCTTCCCTTCCTCGACGGATGGTTCGACGGCGTGACCTCGCGACTCGCCGCGCACCACTTCGCCGACGTGCCTCGCGCGTTCTCGGAGGTCGCGCGCGTGCTGAAGCGCGGCGGGCGATTCGTGCTGTCCGACAACTACGCTCCGGACGATGCGGACCTCGGCCGCTGGATCAACAGGCTCGAGACGCTGCGCGATCCCTCGCACGTGCGCGAGCACACCGTGACCGAGTGGCGCGCGTTGCTCGAGCGCGCCGGTTTCCACGTCACCGCTGAGGAGCGGTCGACCACGCTGCTCGAGACCGAGGCGTGGCTCGCGCGCTCGCGAACGCCCGATGACGAGGCCGCTCGCGTTCGCGCGATGCTCCGCGAGGCATCCGACGCGGCGAGGCAGGCATTCGCGGTGCACACGGACGGATTCACGTTGCTCAAGGTCGTCCTGCGTGCCGAGCGCTGATAATCCGCTGATGCCACTCCAGGGAAAGCGCCTCGCGTTCATCGGCGGAGGCACCATGGCCGAGGCGATGATGCGCGGTCTCTTTGAAAAGCACCTCGTGCCGCCATCGCACGTCCTGGCGAGCGGACCGCGTCGCGAGCGGCGCGCCGAGCTCGCAAAGCGTTTCGGCGTGAAGGCGCTCGCGTCGAACGCGGACGCAGCGGACGGCGCGCACGTCGTGGTCATCGCGGTGAAGCCGCAGGTGCTCCCAATGGTCCTCCGCGAGCTGCACGGCAAGCTGAAG
>JANMWW010000082.1:0-10163 GCA_031394155.1 Chloroflexota bacterium
GCGAGGGGAGTCGCGTGCAGCTTCCGCACGTGCGTGTTCGTCTGGGGAGACGTGGCACGGAGGGAAGCCTTGGGCAAGGTCATCGCGATCGCCAATCAAAAAGGTGGCGTCGGGAAGACAACGACAGCCATCAATCTCGGCGGCGCGCTCGCGCAGCTCGGTAAGCGCGTCCTCTGCCTCGACCTCGATCCGCAGGCCAACCTGACCGTCGGCCTCGGCATCGACCTCAACACCGTCGACAAGAACATCGCGAACGTCCTCGTCGAGCCGGAGTGCAGCCTCGACTCGATCGTCCGCCCCACCAAGACGAAGAACCTCGACGTCGCGCCCGCGACGCTCGAGCTCTCGGCCGCTGAGGTGGAGCTGTTCAACGCGATCGGACGCGAGATGGCGCTCCGCGACAAGATCACGCCGGAGATCGCGCAGCGCTACGAGTACATCATCATCGACTGCCCGCCCACGCTCGGGCTGCTCACGCTCAACGCGCTCGTCGCTGCGAACGGCGTGATCATCCCGGTGCAGACGCAGTTCTACGCGTTGAAGGGTGTGGCCGCGCTGCTGCGCATCATCAAGACCGTGCAGAGCCGGCTCAATCCGGGACTCGCGGTGCTCGGATTGCTGCCGACCTTCTATGACAGCCGCACCATCCTCGCGCGCGACATGCTCGACTCATTGAAGGACCTCGGAGAGCACCATCTGTTCGCGACGGTGATCCGTCAATCCGTGAAGATCGGTGAAGCGCCCACAGCGGGCGTGCCGATCACTTCGTATGACAAGAAGTCGGATGCCGCAAAGGCGTTCGTCGATCTGGCCAGGGAGGTCGTCCGTGCTCACTAGTGAACGCCCGAAGACCAAGTCGTTCCGCGACGCCGGAAGCCGGATCTTCACGCAGGACGTTGACACGCAGCCGGGGATCATCAGCCTTCTGGCCGCGCGCACGCCGACGGCGGTGCGCGAGATCCCCCTGGAGAAGGTGCAGCCGAACCCGTCCCAGCCGCGCATGACGTTCCACCAGGAGACGATCAACGAGCTGGCCGCGTCGATCAGGGAGCACGGCGTGCTCCAGCCCATCCTCGTGCGCCCGTCGGGCGACACCTACGAGATCATCGCCGGCGAGCGGCGCTGGCGCGCCTCGAAGGTCGCCGGAAAAGAGACGATCCCGGCGATCGTCGAGCGGTTCGACGACGCGACCGCTCTCGAGATCGCGCTCATCGAGAACCTGCAACGCGAGGATCTCTCGCCGCTCGATGAGGCGGTGATCTACAAGAAGATGACGGGCGAGCTCGGCTACTCCATCCGGCAGCTGGCCGGCAAGCTCGGCAAGGACAAGGGCTACGTCGAGAACCGACTGCGACTGGCGAACGCGCCGGACGACGTCCGCGAGATGGTGGCTCAGCGCTACGACACGCTCTCGGCCGCGTACGAGCTGATGAAGATCGACAACGTCCGCCGGCGGCGGTCCCTCGCCAAGCAGATGCTCGAAGGAAAGATGACGCTGCTCCGCCTGCACGATCGCGTCGAACGGATCCTCAATCCGGGCGAGCGGCCGGAGAAGGCCGAGCCCGCCATCCCCGCCTTACGTGATGACGCGCTGATCACGGCGACGCGGAAGCTGAACGAGGCGCTGGCGGAGCTCTCGCGGGCCATCGGGGAGAACGGCACGCCCGGCATCGTCGAGGGCGACCGCCAGAACCTCGCCAAGTTCCTGACCATCTCGCGCGCCCGGCTGGACAACGTCGTCGCGCGCCTGAAGACGAGTCGGTAGTGGACGGTGGTCGGCGATGAACCAGCGGCGGCTTAGCCCTCGGGCCAGTGTGGTCTCTTTCGCGGCCACCACATTGCTCGCGACGGGCGCCGCCTTGGGCCTATTCGTCTTGCTGGATCCGCGCGCGCAGGCCTTTTGGGCGGGGCGCTTCGGTGAGCTGTTCGCCGCGATACGAGGAGCGCTGGGGCTTCAGTAGGAAAAGCCAATCACCCACGAGCCCGGCGCGCGGTCCAGAGAACGCGGGCTCTAAGCGGCGACGCGCTCCTGCGACTCGGGCATCGACAGCGTGTGGATCGTCGCGGTCTGACGCTGCGAGCGCGTGTCACGGACGATCGAGAGCGCCGTAGCCACGAGGCCTGCGGCCGAGTAGACCAAGATCGCGGTGTCTGAGGTCAAGATGTCCATACGCCGTGAGGAAAAGCACGCGGCGTGCCAATCAAGCGTGTGGCGGCTCGTTACCGGAACGTCATAAATCAGCTCGGCGGATTCGCGCGTTTCTGCTGCCGGATTCGCTGGACCTTCACCTGCGCGACGCGGCGGCCGTCGACCGCGCTGACCGTGAAGCGGTAGCCCTCGACCTCCACTGAGTCGCCGACCTTCGCGACTCGCCCGAGGCGACCGAACACCATGCCGCCGACGGTGTCGTACGGCTCGTCCGTCAGCGAGATGCCCAAGCGCTCGCGCAGGTCGGCGAGCGACACCAGCCCGTCGATGACGAACGTCCCCGGCGATTCCTCGCGGATGCGCTGCAGCTCGCTCTGGTCGAACTCATCGGTGACCTCGCCGACGAGCTGCTCGATGATGTCCTCCAGCGTCACGAGGCCGGCCGTGCCACCGAACTCGTCGATGACGATCGCCATGCCGGCACGCTGGCGTCGGAATTCCGCGAGCGCCTGGTCGAGACGCAGCGTCTCCGGAATGGCCGGCACGCGGCGCATGAGATCGCGCGCCTTCGCGTGCGAGGAGCGATCGACCCCGACGAGATCCTTGACGTGTACGACGCCGACGACGTGGTCGAGGTCCTCGCGGTACACGGGGAAGCGCGAGAAGCGCGTCTGTCGCGCCACGGCGACAAGACCGGCGAGATCCACGTCTTCGGGCACCGCGACGATCTCGGTGCGCGGCACCATGACCTGACGGACCACCGTGTCGGCGAAGTCGAGCGCGTTGCCGACGATGACGCGCTCGCTCTCCTGGAGCACGCCCTGTTTCGCCGACGCCGCCACGAGCATCTTGAGCTCTGAATCGCTGTGCGCCTCGAGCGCCTCATGCGGCTTGATCCCCATCGTCCGGACGATGGCGTTGGCGCTCTGACTGACGAGCCAGTTGAACGGACGGACCAGCCGGTAGAAGAGGTCGAGCGGATAGGCGCACAGAAGTGCGATCCGCACCGCCCGTTGGATCGCGAGGTACTTCGGCGCGAGCTCACCGAGCACGATGTGCAGGTAGGTGATCGCGAGGAACGCGATCGCGAACGACAGGACGTGGAAGAGCGTTTCGGACATGTCGCGGAGCCAGCCGAAGGCTGGTGAGATCAGCGCCGCGACGGCCGGCTCGCCGATCCAACCGATCGCCAGGGACGCCAGGGTGACGCCGAGCTGGGCCGCGGCGATGTACGAATCGAGGTGGTCGCCGATCCGCTTCGCGAGCTTGGCCCTGGCGCTACCCGCGGCGGCGAGCTCGTCGATCTGCGTTTCGCGCACGCGAATGAATGAGTACTCCGCCGCGACAAAGAACCCGTTCAGGAGGACCAGAAGGAGAGTGATGAGTACGGCCGGTATGGCCGCGCTCGCATCCATTCCTGCGCATTCTCGCACTGAATAGACTCCGGGTGTGCGCGTGCACCTGCGCCTCTTCGCCTCATATCGCGAAGCCGCCGGCGTGGGTCACATCGAGCTCGACCTGCCCCCGGGGTCGACGGCGAAGGACGCGATCGCTGAGATCGCCCGACGTCACCCGCTCATCGTCGAAGGCCGCTCGGTCGTGATCGCGAAGAATCGCGAATACGTCACGCCGGACGAGCCGCTCGCCGATGGAGACGAGCTCGCGCTCATCCCGCCGGTGTCTGGCGGTGAAACCGACCATCTCGCCCGTCGTGGCGCGGAAGTGACCGTGCCTCTGGTTCGCATCATGTCGACGCCGCTCTCGGTGGACGAAGCGCTCTCTGCGGCGAGTGAACGCGCGTGGGGCGGCATCGTCATCTTCATCGGCGCGGTGCGCGAATCGAGCCGTGGCAAACGCGTGACGCATCTCGAGTACGAGGCCTACGCGGAGATGGCCGAGGCGAAGATGCGCGAGATCGCGCAGACGCTCGAGAAGCGACACTCCCCCTGCCGCGTCGTGCTGCATCACCGCATCGGCGACCTGGCGATCGGCGAGATCGCGGTGATCGTGGTCGCCGGCGCGCCACACCGCGACGCGGCCTTCAAGGCCGCGCGCGAGGCGATCGATGAGTTGAAGACGGTCGTTCCGATCTGGAAGAAGGAATACTCGGAGGATGGAGCGGTCTGGATCGAAGACCATGCCTAGCGCCTCCCGCTCTTTCTGGATGATCGTCACGAGTCCCGCGAACTACGAGCGCACCAAGGCGCTGCGCTTCAGCCAGCAGGGCATGAAGAAGCGCCACCTCCGTAAGGCCGAGCGCATGCTGCCCCGCGACGGGATGTGTTGGTACGTGACCGGCCATCAAAACTTCGCGGCGATCGCCACGCTCACCTCGGCGTTCTTCGAATCGGACAAGCCGATCTGGGTATCGGACGGCGCACCGGACATCTACCCCTGGCGCGTGCGGATCAAGAAAGAGAGGGCGCTCGCGCCCGAGGACGGGGTGCCCGCCGAGTCGCTCGTCCCGCAGCTGGCCTTCGTGCGCAGATGGCCGAAGGCGAGCTGGCGCCTCGCGTTCCAGGGGAACGTGCACGAGCTGCCAGCGGCCGACTACGCGCTCATTGCGCGCGCGGTGGCATCGGCCTGAACGAGCTCGTCCGCGAGCTCATCGGGGTCTGCGGCGAGGCGAACGTGTTCTGGCGTCCCGAGGACACGATGGTGTTCGAGTACGACGCCGGCTTCGATCGCCGTCCCCCGCTCGCAGTCGTCGTGCCCGCTTCGACCGAAGAGATCTGCCGCTGCGTCCGCGCGGCGCGGCGCGCGGGCGTCGCCGTCGTGCCGCGTGGCGCGGGGACCGGACTGTCCGGCGGCACGATCGCCTGCAACGATGCGGTCGTCATCGCGACCGCGCGCCTGCGCCGGGTCATCGAGATCGATCCGGTCACGCGCGTCGCCGTGGTCGAGCCCGGCGTGCCGAATCTCCAGATCAGCGCCGCCGCGAAGGCGCACGGTCTGTTCTTCGCGCCCGATCCTGCGTCGCAGCGCGTGTCGACGATCGGCGGCAACATCGGCACGAACGCGGGCGGCCCGCACGCGCTCCGGTATGGATCGGTCGTCGACCACGTACTGGCTGTTGAGATGGTGATGCCGGATGGCGAGATCCGGACCTTCGGCGGTGTCGCGCCCGACCTGCCCGGCTACGACTGCGTGCCGCTCATCGTCGGCAGCGAGGGCACGCTGGGTATCGTCACGAAGGCTTGGCTCCGGCTGCTTCCCCTCCCCGAGGATGTGCGCACGTTCCTCGCGCAGTTCCCCGATGTGCGTTCGGGCGCGCGGGCAGCGAGCGCGATCATCGCGCGCGGGATCGTGCCCGCCGCGATGGAGATGCTCGACCGCACGACGATCCAGGCGGTGAATGCGGCGTTCGACGTGCATCTGTCCGAGGACGCGGGCTCCATGCTGCTGGTGGAAGTCGAAGGCCTTCGCGAAGACACCGACAGCGCCACCGCGGCGATCGTCGCGCTCTGCGAGGCAGAGGGCGCGGTCGGTGTGCGCGTCGCCGAGACTGCAGCCGAACGAGATCTGCTCTGGAAGGCGCGCAAGCTCGGATACCCGGCGCTTGCGCGCATCAAGCCGAACAGCTACATCCACGACGCCGTGGTGCCGCGCTCGAAGCTGCCCGACGTGCTCGACGCGATCAACGCGATCGGGGACCGCTACGGCTATGTGATCGCGAACATGTTCCATATCGGCGACGGCAACCTCCATCCGCTCCTGCTCTTCGACCTGCGGACCGACACGATCGACCGCGTCATGGAAGCAAGCGCCGAGATCCTGAAGGTCGCGATCGAGGCGGGTGGCGCGCTCTCGGGGGAGCACGGTATCGGACTCGAGAAGAACCACTTCATGTTCTGGGTCTTCGCCGCCGAGGACCTTGAGGCCATGCAGCGCGCGCGCGCCGCGTTCGACCCGGACGGCGTGATGAACCCGGGCAAGATCTTTCCGGGCGGCGATGTCTGCGCCTCGATCCCAACGGAGCGGATCAAGCGCGGTCTTGCGGAGGGCATGTGGATCTGACGCGTTACGCGCTCGACGGCGTGACGCCAGCGCGCGCGGAGTCCCCCGGGACCGCGGAGGACGTGAGCGCGCTGATCGGCGGCGCGCATCGCGCGCGCGAGACGATCGTCCTGCACGGCGGTGGCACGCGCATCGGGATCGGCGACGCGCCGTCCCGTTACGACACCGCGGTCGATCTGCGCGAGCTGCACGGCGTGGTCGAACACTCCGCGCCCGACCTCGTCTGCATCGTGCGCGCGGGAACGACCCTCGCGGAGCTCGCCGCTGCGCTCGCGCCATCGCGGCAGCGCTGGCCGGTTGACGCGCCGGAGCCGGAGCGCGCGACGATCGGGGGCACGATCGCGAGCGCCGCGCCCGCAGCCTCGCGGCTCCGTCATCAGCACGTCCGCGATTGGGTGATCGGCTGCCAGGCCGTGCTGGGAGACGGCACGCTCGTGCGAGCCGGCGGACGCGTCGTGAAGAACGTCACGGGCTACGATCTGTCTCGGCTGTACAGCGGCTCGTACGGCACGCTCGCGGCCATCACCGAGGTCAGCCTCAAGCTCATCGCTATCGACGAGCGCACGCGGACGATGCGCCTTCGGGGTGAGCGCTCAGCTCTCGAACGCATCGCGCTGGAGCTCCGTGCCGCGCTTCCGCTCGAGGCGATCGTGCTCGCCACCGGCGACCAGCCGGCGCTGTACGTCCGCGCGGCGGGTCTCGGTGCCGCGGTCGATCGCATCGCCCCTGAGGTCGGCGCGCGCGGCGCCTTTGAAGACATCACAGACGCGGAGTGGTCAGCGCTGTCCGCGCGGGTGACGCGCGAGCCGTTCGTGGCGCGGCTGGCCCTGCCTCCGGGTCGCGAGGCCGCGCTCATCGACGGCGATGCGGTCGCGTACGTCGGCGCCGGCACCGCGTTCCTCTTCGGCGAACGGACCGGCGCGGCGATCACCGCGACGCGGCAGCGCGCCGAGGCGCTGGGCGGTGCGCTGGTCCTTGAGCGCACGTCGGCCGAGCAGAAGCACGCCCTCGGCGTGTGGGGAAACACTCGCGCCACACATCCTGCGGTCGCCGCTGCGCTCAAAGCGCGTTTCGACCCGCGCGGCGTTCTCGCACCCGGCCGATTCGCCGCTTAGCGTGTTCGTATGAGCGTCTCCCCGATCTCATTCGACACCGACCCGGCGCTCGGCTGCATCCACTGCGGCATCTGCCTCGAGTCGTGCCCGACCTACCTTCTGACCGGGCTCGAGACCGAGTCGCCGCGCGGGCGCATCCATCTGATGCAGCAGCTGTCCTCCGGACGGCTCGCCGCGACCGACACGCTGCGGTCGCATCTCGATCGCTGCCTCGCGTGCCGCGCGTGCGAGGCCGCCTGCCCGTCTGGCGTTGGCTACGGCGCGCTCATCGAGAACGCGCGTGCCGCGCTCGAAGAGCACGATGCGGTCCCGCGCTCGACGCTCGCGGCTTTTCTGCGTCGGCTCGCGCTGAACACGCTTGCCGACCCCGCCCGCCTCGAGGGCGTCGCCGGCCTGCTCGCGCTGTACGAACGGAGCGGCCTGCGACGCGCGCTGCGCGCGAGCGGTCTGCGCGACCGGCTCCCGAACAGCCTGCGCCGGCTCGAAGGCCTATACCCACCATTCACGCGACCGCGCTACCAGCCGCCGGCGCCGCCGCCCGCGCCGACCGCGCGCGTCGCACTGCTGCTCGGCTGCGTCATGCGCGTTGCGTACGGCGACGTGCACACCGCCACAGCGCGCGTGCTGACGCGCCTGGGTGTCGCTGTCGTCGACGCGCCGGCCCAGGTCTGCTGCGGCGCGCTTCACGCGCACGCCGGCGAACGCGCCGACGCGATCGGGCTCGCGAAGCAGAACATCGCGGCGTTCGAATCCGTCGGGCTCGACGCGATCGTGGTGGACGCGGCGGGCTGCGGTGCGCACCTCAAGGCGTACGGACATCTGTTGCACGACGATCCCGCGTGGGCTGCACGTGCAGAGGCCCTTAGCTCCAAGGTGCGAGACGTCACCGAATATCTCGCCTCGCTCCCGACCTCTGCCCCACTCGGCACGCTCACGATGCGCGCGACGTACCAGGAACCCTGCCACCTTGCCCACGCGCAGCGCATCAGCGTCGCGCCGCGGGCGCTGCTGCGCCGCGTCGCCGGGCTCGAGCTCATCGAGATGGCCGAGTCGGACGTGTGTTGCGGGAGCGCCGGCTCCTACAACCTGCAGCAGCCGGCGATGGCCGACGCGCTGCTCGCGCGCAAGCTCGACGCGATCGAACGGACGGGAGCCCGCCTCGTCGTCAGCGCGAACCCCGGATGCATGCTTCAGATCCAGAGCGGCCTTGCCGACCGTGGCCGGAGGCTCGAAGTGCTGCATGTCGTTGAAGTGCTCGACCGGGCGATGTCGTGAGCGCGCGGCGCGCGGCGACGATCGCCGCATCCGTGGTCGCGACGATCATCGCGGTCGGGGCCTTGCTCTTCATTCCGCTGTCGATCACCGTCGGAAAGCCGCAGAACGCGCTCATCGAAGTGGCGCTACTCGTCGTCTGCGTGTGGTTCGTGGCGCGCGTGAGGCGCGCCGATCGGCGCGCGCGACTCGCGCGCGAGGCGACTCTCCCACTCGAGCGACGGCCCCAGCGGCGCGCGCCTCGCCGGCCCATTACGTTCCAGCTCAAAGAGACGCTGATCACGTTCGCGGTGTGGTTCGCGCTGATCTTCACGTTCAACGCGCTCGCGCTCGGGCTCGACCCCTTCGTGAACGCCGGGGTGACCGTCTTCGCGGGCTTCATGCTCGCGACGCTGACTGTCACGGGGAGGCACATGATGTTCCGGCTCACAGCGGAGGAGGACGAGTAGGTGGACCTCGGAGTACAGATCGAGCCGCAGTTCGGATTCAGCTACGAATCGGTGCGCGACATCGCGCGCGCCGCGCACACCGCCGGCTTCACCCGGCTCTGGGTATCCGATCACCTCTTCCTCGACAAGGGCTCGGTCGCGACCGACTGCCTCGACGCGTGGACGCTCCTTGCGGCGCTCGCGCGTGACACCGAGGGCATCCGGATCGGACCGATGGTGACAGCCCAGTCGTATCGCAATCCCGCGTTGCTCGCGAAGATCGCCGCTGGGGTGGACCAGATGTCGGGCGGTCGATTGGAGTTCGGCGTCGGCGCAGGTTGGAAGGACGTCGAGTACACGGCCTACGGCTACGAATTTCCCGAGGCGGGTGTCCGTGTGACGCAGCTCGTCGAGACGCTCGAGATCTGCACGCGCCTCTGGCGCGACGAGCGCGCCACCTATCACGGGAAGTACTACCGGGTCGAGGAAGCGGTGTGCGCGCCAAAGCCGAAGCAGAAGCCGCTGCCGATCTGGATCGGCGGCACGAAGCCACGCGTGATGCGCGTCGCGGCGAAGTGGGCGACGTGGTTCAACATGTCGAATCCCAGCTCGGCAGCCGGTGAGCGGATCGAATTCATGAGGGCCAACCTCGGCGAAGCCTGCAAGGCGGTCGGTCGCGACCCCTCGACGCTGAAGAAGAGCCTCTTCGTGCAGGCCTTCGTGGCGCCCACCCGCCGGGAGCTCGACGCGCTCGTCGATGAGCTGGCCACGAAGGCAAAGACGACGCGCGCTGAGTGGCTGGCGGCGCGAGCTGGCGCGATCGTCGGCACGGCAGATGAGGCCGCGACCAAATTCGCGGAGATCGCCCGCGGCGGGATCGATCACGCCAATGTCATGTTCCCGTACGGGCATGAGCTCGACGGAGTCAAGGCGCTCACTCAGATCGCGAAGGATCGCTAGCGCAGGAGCTGCGGCGCTACCGCGCGTCAGACTTTGGGCGTCTTGGTGTGGTGCGCGGTCTCTCGCTGGTACGCCGCCGCGAGCGCGAGGAGCAGCGGCTCGCTGAAGGGCGGGCCCACGAGTTGGAGCCCGACCGGCATGCCGTCGGTCCCAAAGCCACACGGAAAGAAGATCGCCGGAACGCCTGCGAGGTTGCCTGCGGGAATGAGCCCGATGTTCCCC
>JANMWW010000102.1:0-4395 GCA_031394155.1 Chloroflexota bacterium
AGCACGGCGCCGTGGGCGAGCGCGAACGCGATGGCGGAGCCAACGACCGCCACGGGCGCGCCCCACCGCTGAAGCAGCGAGAAGCCGATCCCGCGACACATCAGCTCCTCGACGACCGGCACGAACACGGCGATGGCGAAAGCGTTCGCGATGAACGCCGGGAGCCGAGCCTGGTCCCAGAACTGGGGCACGGCCTGCTCGCGCGCGGCGTGCCCGAACGCGATCTCGAGGCCAAGTGACGTCGCCCACGTCGCGAGCAGCGCGACTCCGGCGATGCGCGCGGCGTCCGACCACGATGGCGGCTGCCGCAGCGCGAAGGCCTCACGAAGCGGGAGGCCGCGCGCGATCAGGAGCATCAGCAGAAGCAGGATCGTGTCGAGCACGAAGGTGCCGATCGCGGTCGACCAACGGAACAGGACATCGGGCGGCGTCGGTCCGTTGTCCGTGAAACGCACCGAGTAGTTGAGTCCCGCGATCACTGCCACGACGACGACCCACGCCAGAAGGCGCCGGCCGTGATGTGTCAGGCGGAGGCCGTTACGGCTCGCAGTGGAGCGAGCAGCTCGAGCGCGCGGGACATCTCGTCGGCCGTGTTGAAGTAATGCGGGGACAGTCGGATCAGCCCGGGTCGGCTATCCGTGATCACGCCATTCGCGCGCAGCGCGTCGACCGCCTTCTGCGGCTCCGGATGTTCGACGGTGACGATGGCCGTTCGTTCGCGCGCATCGCTCGGGCAACGGACGGTCCAGCCCTGCGATCGCGCGCCGTCGACGAGCAGCTGCGACAGCTGCATGTGACGCTCGCGCACCGTGGCGATGCCGATCTCATCAAGTAGCGAGATGCCGGCGCGCGCCGCGTAGATGGCGGCGACCGCGGGCGTTCCGTATTCGAAACGCCTTGCGCCTTTGCCCGGATCGAGATGCTCGACATCGAACGCGAACGGATCCGCGACACCCCACCACCCGACCGCCGAGGGATGCGCGGCGTCCGCGACCTCGCGGCGCGCATACAGGAACGCGATGCCCGGGCCACCCATCAGCCACTTCAGCGTTCCACCGACGAGGTAGTCGACGCCCGAGGCGTGCGCGTCGAACGGGAACGCTCCGATCGACTGATACGCATCAACGATGAGCTTCGCGCCCTTCCTGTGGCAGATCTCCGCGAGCGCCTTCACGTCCTGTATCCAGCCGGTCGTGAAGTAGACGTGTCCGGTGCACACCGCCGCGGTGCGCTCGTCGATGGCCTTTTCGAAGAGCTCGAGCGGAATCCGCACGCGGTCCGGGCTGCGGACGAACTGCACCTCAGCCCCGCGCTGCGCGACGGCGAGGAAGGCGTGCCCGTCGGTCGGGAAATCGAGATCGGCGACGATCACCTTCGGTCGCTTCGAGTAATCGAAGGTGCTCGCGATGCCGACCAGGCCGGCGGAGACGTTCGGCTCTATTGCGACCTCGTCGACGCTCGCGCCGAGGATGCGCGCGATGTCGGAACGAAGCGCCTCGTACTCGCCGATCCAGTGGTCGTACCACGCGCGGCCGCCGAGGTCGGTCCACTCACCCGCGAAGCGGTCGATCGCCGCGCGCCCGCGCTTCGGGAGCGGCGTCAGCGAGCAGTTGTTGAGGTAGATGAGGTCGCGGGTGATCGGGAATTCCTCCCGCCAGCCGCGCTCCCGGGCATCCATCGCCGTCAGCCTAAGCCGCTTTACCCGCGGGTTCCTGAAGGCAAACTTCAGTCAGGGCTTACTTGACCGGGGGGAGTACAACAGGACGGCACCCGGCGGGAAGTGGTTCCGCCGGCGATCTAGCGCTCTCGCAGTTCGCAAAGGAGAGTGAGATTCATGAAGCGTCTCTACGTGCTCGTGGCTGTCATCGCGATCGTCGCATTCCTGCCGGCCGACCGGGCGGCCGCGGACAACAGCGACAACTCAATCCAGGCGGTGCCCTTCACGTTCGTCGGGACCGCTGCCGACTGCGCGCCGTCGCCGGCGGGCAGCCGCATCGTCACCGCCGCATGGCTTGGCGGCATGGGTCTGCCGGACAACGGCGGTCCGAACGCGACGACGCCGAATGACCCGCACACCGGTTTGCTGCTGTCGAAGAACGGGCCGACCGCCGATTGCTCGTCGGCGGGCGCGCGCATCACCGGCGTTAAGGGCATGACTGTTGACGCGGGGTTCACTCTCGGTTTCGAGTACCGCAACGGCGGACACTGCGGCGCGGGCGCACCGCGCTACAACGTCGTGGCGAAGCTCGGCACGGGCGCCGAGACCTCCCACTTCGTTGGTGGCTGCACCAACGACACCACGCCGGCTCTGGCTGGACAGGACCCAGCGCAATGGACACGCGTGATGTTCCAGACGTCCAACCCGGCAGAGTCCTTCCCGGTCATCCCGGTCAACAGCAAGATCGTGTCGATCTCGATCCTCTATGACGAGGGCACGGACAGCGCGACGAGCGACACGCTCGGCATCGGTCTCGCGGTCATCGACAACATCTACATCAACGGCCATCTCATCACGAACGGGCCACGGACCGCCGGTGACGATAAGGGCAAGGACAAGGACAAGGACAAGGACGACGGCGACAACGAAGGCGACGACTAGACCGAACGAGTAGCGCAGGCAGCACGCGGAGGGCCGGACGAAAGTCCGGCCCTCACGCTACCAGCCGATGGCGTAGCTCTCGCGGCGCGGATCGGCACCACCCTCCAGCGCTCCGCCCTCGAGCTCGCGGATCGCGCACATGCCCGCGGCAGCCGGCGTGAAGTCGGGCAGATCGCGCACCACGTGACCGAGATGCGCGAGGCCATCGCGCACCTCGCGCGCGATGCGACCCTCGATCGTGAGGACACCGGGCTCGTAGGCGTGCGGGTGGAACGACCAGGGGAACGATCGCGAGATGACGCGCGGCGCCTCGATCGCGGCCTGCGTGTTCATGCCGAAGTCGACGATGTTGCAGACCGTCTGCACCATCGCCTGGCACTGCGCGTCCTCGCCCGGACAACCGAACGGCATGAGCGCGCGGCCGTCCTTCATCAGCAACGCCGGATTCGGCGTGAGCCGCGGCCGCTTGCGCGGAGCGATCGCCGATGGATGACCTGGTGTGGTCCAGAGCTGCGCGCCGCGCGTGCTCACGATGATCCCGAGCCCGTCGACGAGCGGAGCGCCGAGACCCGGGTCTGACGGCGTCGCCGAGAAGGCGTTTCCTTCGGCGTCCATCGCGCAGCAATACGACGTGTCCGGTGCGCCGACGCCCGACGCCACGCGCGGTCGATAGCCGGGCGCGCCCGTGCGCCCTTCGTATCGCCAGGGGTTCCCAGGCGCGGGCAGCTCCGGCGAGGCGTGGTCGTCGCGGATCATCCGCCGCCGCTCTTCGGCGTACGCCTTATCGAGCAGTCCGCGGATCGGGACGTCGACCTGACCCGGGTCGCCGAAGAAGCCCTCGCGATCGGCCGCCGCGAGCTTGAACGCCTCGGTGTAGCGATGCAGATACGCGAGCGAACCCGGACCGAGCGAGGCGACGTCGTAGCCCTCGAGCAGATTCAGCGTCATCGGCACGAGCGGGCCCTGCGACCACGGGCCGCAGGCGTACACATCGACGCCGCGATACCTCGTGTGCACCGGCGCCTCGATCGTCACGCGATACGACGCGAGATCCTCTGCGCTCACCGCGCCACCCTGGCGGGCGTGCACCTCGGCGATCTGGTGCCCGATGTCTCCGGTGTAGATCGCGTCCCGCGCGGCCATGATCGCCGCGGCGCGGCCCTTCGAGAGATTCGCCTTCTCGATCTCGACGAGGCGGCGGAAGAGACGAGCGAGATCTCCCTGGACCAAGAGCTCACCCACGAACGGTGGTCGCCCTTTTGGAAGGAACACCGCCGCGCTGCTCGGCCACTGCCGGAGGCGCTCCTCGAGCATCGCGATCGCTCGGGCCAGGCGCGGATACACCGGGAATCCGTCGGCCAGGTCGATGTTCGGAGCGAGGATTTCGGCCAGCGTGAGGCGGCCGTGCCGCGCCAGCGCGGTGAGCCATGCGTCGCACGCGGCCGGAGTCACCGATCTCGGGATCCCGATCGGCATGTCGTCGCCATGCCGCGAGCGATACGTCGCGAGGTCGAGCGACGCGGGCCATCGGCCCAGTCCGTCTATGGACTCTGGTCCATCCATGCCGGGCTGGAACAGGATGATCGGCGCGACACCGCCGAAGTCGGTCAGATGCCGCTCGAGCACATTGAGCGCGATGCCTGCGGCGACGCCGGCGTCGATGGCGTTCCCACCGCGCGCGAACACGGCGGCACCGGCCTGCGAGGCAAGGTAGTGGCTCGAGCTCACCATCCAGCGCTTGCCGAGGACAGCGGGGCGGCCCTGCGTGATGCCGAGGGCGGGGGCGGTGTTCTCTA
>JANMWW010000111.1:0-2342 GCA_031394155.1 Chloroflexota bacterium
CAAGGCGCTGTCTGATCCAATTCGGCTACAGATCGTCGCGGCCCTGCGGGACGCCCCGGAGCAGGTCTGCGTCTGCGACTGCACGGCATCGTTCGATGTGTCCCAGCCCACGATGTCGCACCACCTCGCCAAGCTGCGCGACGTTGGGCTGCTTACAGGAACGCGTCAGGGAACGTGGATGTACTACCAGCTGCGCTCGGACCTGCCAGCGACCGTCCGCCGGGTGATCGACGCGATCTAGCGCGATGCCGTTCGCAACCGGCGGTACCACCGCATAACCTCGTGCGCGTGAGCGACGCACCGACGACCCGTCGTGCGGCCGTCGCGTTCCTTTGGGGCGTTCCGATCGCGGCGCTCGGTGGCGTGATCGGCCTCGGCGGAGCGGAGTTCCGTCTTCCGGTCCTCGTCGGCGTTCTAAGGCACACAGCCCGGGCCGCAGTGCCACTCAATCTCGCCGTAAGTCTCGTGACGATCTGCGCGTCGTTAGTCAGCCGTTCCGCGACGCTGCCCAGCGTCGTCCCCTACGGCACGGACCTCGTCGCCTTGGCGCTCGGTGCGATCGTTGCTGCGTTTTTCGGTGCCACTTGGGCCAGGGCAATTCCAGAGTCGCAGCTGCGACGCGTGATTCTCGTGCTTCTCGTGAGCATCGGCGTCGCTCTGATCGTGGAGGCGCTCGTTGTTGTTGGCGGTGACGGCCTCTTGCCGGCCGACGGCGGCGTTCGCGTCGCCGCCGGTCTCGCCGTTGGTCATTCCATCGGTGGGTTTATCAGCGTGCTCGGTGTTGCGGGCGGCGAAGTGATCATTCCCACCCTCGTTTTCGCGTACGGCGCCGACATCAGGACCGCGCGTACGGCGAGTTTGCTCGTGAGTCTGCCGACGGTCATCACGGGAATCGCACGATATGCAGCGCGCGGCGCCTACGCCGACACGCACGGTGTGAAGTGGACCGTTCTGCCGATGGCGATCGGCTCGGTCATCGGTGCGACGCTGGGTGGCTTGGCAGTGGGACTCATCTCGGTGACGCTGTTGAAAGTTGGCCTCGGCGTCATCCTCATCTGGTCGGCACTGCGGATCTTCCGCGGATCTCACTGAGCGCGATTCGCCCAATACGTGGCTTACAAAACGGCCGCTCTGCGCACTGAAGGACCACCTCGAAAACGTGCGACCTGCCCGCCGCACTATTTCAAGACTATTGGCCGCTTAGACCATGGTGTTTCGTCGCTAAATTTGGGTATCAGCCGCGAGTTGCCGAGCAATTTCGCGATTCGCGGTCCTCGCGATTCTTCAGACCATTGCTCTACCGACTGAGCTACCTCGGCGGGACCCTCATTTTACCCGGAAACTCGCGCGCGAACCGAATGGTCTAACGGGCTATGGCCTAGAGGACTAAGTGCGCGTTCTCCACAAGGGCCTGCGGCTGTTGAGCACAAGATCACCGAAACCATTGCTCCGTATCGCAGCGCGACGAACCACGATAGGGCGACGCCGACCCGGAATGCGGCGCTGGACGTGAGCCACGCTCGTGACGGCGATATCGCGCCAAGAGCGAACCCGACGAGGACCATCCCTGCCGCAGAGATCCAGCTATTCGTCTCTCGAATCTTCGCGAGGAGCATGCCGTTGCCGAGTGCAGCCAATGTGAGCGCGAGCGCGAGTCTCGCGTCTATGGCGCTGTCACCGATGCAGCCGCGCGCACGGCTTGTAGGAAGTCGGCCGTGGGACGAGCCGGGAAGTAGGTCAACGCCTCGTTCCAAGGCGATTGGACGACGGCCCGATCACCCTCGAGCTTGAATCTGCTCGGTTCGAACGCGATCGAGTAGACGCCGGGAGCCCAGTCAAGCATTCGCAAGAACAGCGCGTAGCGCGCACCGAGTACGAGCGACTGGAATTCGTCGTAGTTGACAAACTGTTGGCCGCGGGGCGCGCGCTTCTGTGCGACTGTGACGATCACGTGCGCAGCTGCGCCTCCTTTGATCGTGGACTCAATCGAGACGCCATACTCCTGCGCGAGCACGTGAAATCAGGGTCTTCCTGGGCACGCGATCCTCACGGCTGGACAGGCCTCTGGGCGTTGCCACCACGCGCAGCTCGAGCGAGGGTCGGTCGTCGCCACATATCTGGTAGTAGCGCTCGCCCGCGCAACCACGACAGTGGGAGTACCCGCCCAAGATGATCTCGCGCTCGTTCATGATTTCCTCGCCGCAGGCGGCGCACGTGACGCGCCTTCCAGGCCGGCTGATGATCGCCGCGAGGTCGACGCCGAGACTCACCCGCTCGGCGCGCAGCAGCTCCGTGGACGGCATCAGCTGATAGGCGTCGCGTTGGGCGTGCCATCGCCCACG
>JANMWW010000115.1:0-9909 GCA_031394155.1 Chloroflexota bacterium
GGCATCATCGCGCAAATCGTCGTCGCGGGTCTCGCATTCAGCTTCGTCAACATGCTGCTGGCTGTGAGCGTTGCTAGCCTACGCACCAACACTCCGTTTGCGCGCGTGTGGTCGCTGAGCATCGCCAATGTTCTAAGTGGACTTGTAGCTCTTGTTCCACTCGGCTGGTTGATGGCAGAGATCGCGGTCAAGGTTGGGCTCTGGGCGGTTGCGCTATTCTTCGTGCCCCTCTATCTCGCTCGTTTCGCATTTAGCAAGTACGCCGAGACGCGCGAACTCTTCTTCGGCACCGTCAGCGCACTCTCACAAGCAATCGATGCGAAGGATGGTTTTACACGCGGTCACGCCGATCGCGTGTCACGAATTGCTGGCGCCATCGCGCACGAACTGGGATTGTCTGAGCGGCAGGTGGAGCAGATTGAACTGGCCGGTTTGCTCCATGACATCGGAAAGATCGGCGTGGAAGATCGAATCCTGATGAAGCCTCAGCGACTGGATGAGGATGAGCAGGAGCTAATGCGTCGTCATCCGATCTACGGCGCTTCGATTCTTGAGCCTTCCGCGGCGCTGCGTCCGTTGGTTCCGATCGTCCTGCATCACCATGAGAACTACGACGGAACCGGCTACCCAGATGGACTAAAAGGCGAGGAGATCCCGGTCGGGTCGCGGATCATGATCGTCGCCGACGCGTACGAAGCGATGACCTCGGACCGCATCTATCGAAAGGCGATCGGCCATGAGCGAGCTATGGAGCAACTAAATCGGTTCAAGGGCATTCAATTTGACCCCAAGATCGTTCGCGCACTCGAGCAACTCGTGAATAAGCGTGGCTCGTCCGCATTTGATATCAGCGACCTACCGGCAATCAACTACGAAACCCTCGCCGAACTAAGACGTCGCCTTGCGCGCGAGCCGCTCGTTCGCGACGCGCATGCTGGTTAGTGGAGTTGCAGCAGGAATAGCGGCCGGCATCGCTTTCGGCGGTGATTGGCGACGCCTAGGGACGTTCTACCTCCAATGGTGGCCGCTCCTGGTCGCCGCTAGCGCGCTTCGTCTTTTCACGTTTTTCGTCCCGACCGCAGACGTCCCGATCTACGTCATTGGGCTAGCCGGGATTGGTGTCGTCGCCGCTCGGAACGGGCGGCTACCCGGAGCCGCACTTATCGCGATCGGCACGTTTGCCAACGTACTAGCTATCGCCGTCAACCAGGGCATGCCGTACGACGCTGCGGTGCTAGCGTCCGTTGACGGCGCGACCCCGCGAGACGGACTGCATGTCCTGCTCTCAGCCGAGACGCGGTTGCCATTCCTGACCGACATCATCCCGTTCGGGCTCGGGCATGCCACCTACAGCGTCGGCGACTTCCTCCTTGCATTCGGTGGGTTCCTCATACCGTTCATGTGGCTGCAGCCTGAGGCTGACGCGAAACGCCACGACGTCCGCTCTGCCAACTTCGCATTTTTCTGGCTCGCCCAGGTCATCAGCAGGTTCGGTGATCCGATCACCGTGATCGGACTCGCATTCGTGACCTACCGGGCGACGCAATCGGCGCTGCTGACTGCCGTTGCCGTCGGAGTCGCGACGATTCCCAACGCATTGTTCGGCTTCTTCGGAGGTGCGATCGCCGACGCGCTGGGACCGCGACGAGCGATGTTCTGGTGCGATGTGATCCGTGCCGTGATCGTTGGCAGCATTCCGATCCTGCTCGTCTTTCACGCGACACTCGTCTTCATTTTCGCGGTCGCGTTCCTGTCCGGATGCGCCGGCGCCGTATTCGGTCCGGCTCGCGGCGCACTCGTTCCCGCACTGCTCACACGTGAGAAGCTCGCGTCGGGAAACTCACTCGTGTACGCCTCGGACCGCGCGGTCGAGATCGGTGGTGCGCTCGCCGGCGGGGCGCTCATCGTCGCGGGCGGTGACGGCGCGTTCTACGTCGACGCCGTGACGTTCGCG
Source organism: Chloroflexota bacterium (assembly GCA_031394155.1). Taxonomy (GTDB): domain Bacteria; phylum Chloroflexota; class Limnocylindria; order P2-11E; family P2-11E; genus CF-39. Next base: position 1,955 of record JANMWW010000115.1, read on the forward strand.
CTGTCCGCCGTACTGCTCGCGCGTGTCGTCGTGCTGGAGCAGCCGCATGAGGTCACCTGGGGCCGCATCTGGCGCGATGCCCGCGACGGATTCCTGTTCCTGCGTCGCTCCGCTGTCCTCTGGTCGAACACGCTCTTCTCGCTGTCGGCGCAGTTCTTCAATCCCGTTGTGAACACGCTGACCCCGGTCTTCCTGATCCGGCGCTTTGCCGGCAACGATCCGGTCGCCGGGGCGGTGCTTTACGCCGGCTCTGAAGCCGCGATCGCGCTCGGCGCGGTCCTCGGCAGCGCGATCCTGCCGCGTTACATCACGCGGATCCCGAAAGGGCGGGCGGTCATCTTCGGGTTTGCGACCACGGGAATTGTCGTGGTACTCATCGCGCTCGCGCCGAGCTTCACCGTGGCCGCGGTGCTCTTCGCGATCCTGGGATTCACCAACGTGCTGTTCTACGTGCCGACCGTGACGATCCTGCAGGAGGGCACGCCGCTCGAGCTGACAGCGCGCGTCTTCGGCGCGCGGATCGCGATCACGAACCTGAGCTGGCTGCCGATCATCTTTCTCGGCGGCGTCATCGGTGACGCCATCGGCGTCGACACGTTCCTCGCCGTCGCCGGGCTGATCACACTCGGCACGGCCATCGTCGCGGCCTTCCTGCCCGCTATCCGCGACGTTCCCTAATCGGGCATATCCCGTCGACCGACGAGGCACCGATCGACTTGACATGTACGCTTGGCGGGACAGAGACTTTCAGTAGGAGCCGGGGAGCGCCGCCCACAAGCGGCGAATCGCGCTTCATTGGGAAGGAACCGTACAGAACATGGCCCAGAGGACGATCCTGGTCGCTGACGACGATGCCGCTATCCGGTCACTTCTGAAGCAGGTGCTGAGCGACGAGGGCTACGCCGTCCTCGAGGCAGCCACCGGCGCGGAGGTCGTCGAGGGCGTGAAGGCGTCGAGCCCCGATCTCGTGATCATGGATGTGCGGATGCCCGAACTCGACGGCATCGAGGCGCTCCAGAAGCTGAAGATGTCGTCCCCGACCACGAGCGTGCTGATCATGACCGCGTTCGGCTCATCGAATCACGCGATCAAAGCCATGGAGCTGGGCGCCTTCGACTACATCACCAAGCCGTTCGAGCTCGACAAGATCTCGCTGACGGTCAAGCGAGCGTTCCAATACCAGGACCTCACGGCGGAAGTCGAGGTCCTGCGGGACGAGATCTCATCGCTCGTGCAGACGGAGCGCATTGTCGGCAACTCGTCGGCGATGCAGGAGGTCTACAAGACCGTCGGCAAGGTCGCGAAGTCGGATGCGACCGTCCTCATCACCGGCGAGAGCGGCACCGGCAAGGAGCTCGTCGCAGAGGCGCTCCACTACAACTCGAGTCGCCGCAGCGGGCCGCTCATTAAGGTGTCTTGTGCCGCATTGCCCGAGACGCTCCTCGAGGCCGAGCTCTTCGGCCACGAGAAGGGTTCGTTCACCGGCGCGATGGCGACGCGCAAGGGTCGCTTCGAGCTCGCCGATAAGGGCACGATCTTCCTTGACGAGATCGGCGAGATGAGCCTCGCCACGCAGACGAAGCTCCTCCGCGTGCTCCAGGAGCGCAAGATCGAGCGCGTTGGATCGGCCATCCCGATCAAGGTCGACATCCGAGTGATCTGCGCGACGAACAAGGATCTGCAGAAGCAGGTCGAGCAGCAGAAGTTCCGCGATGACCTCTACTACCGGCTCAACGTCATCAACATCCACATGCCCGCGCTTCGCGAGCGCAAAGAGGACGTCGCCGCGCTCGTCGAGCACTTCCTCGCGAAGCACCGCTACAGCGCGAGCGCGCAGCCCGCGTCGATAAGTGAGGAAGCGCTGAAGCGCCTGGTTGAATACGACTGGCCCGGCAATGTGCGCGAGCTCGAGAACGTCGTCGAGCGTGCCGTCGTGCTATCGCGCGGGCAGATCATCACGAGCCGCGAGCTGCCCTTTGGCGATCACGAGGGCGAGCACGACGGGGAAGGCGAAGCGGACGAGGTCTCGGCCGAGAAGTCGTTCTTCAAGAAATCGGTCTCGCAATTCGAGAAGGACCTCATCATGAAGGCGCTGCGCGACGCAGCCGGTAACCGCTCGAAGGCAGCGGAAATGCTGGGCATCTACCGTCGACTGCTCTACGCGAAGATCAAGGAGTACGGACTCGAGGGTTACCCGCCCAAGGGCCGTTAGGAGGACAAGATGTTCGGTCTTTTTCGCGCCACACTTCGAGCATTCGCGATCGGCGCCGTCGTCGGCGTGCTGTTCGCACCCCGCGCGGGAGCCGAGACGCGCAAGATGCTGAGCGAGCGAATTGCGGCCTCACTGAATCAGCTCCTCGAGATCGCAGCGCTTCCGCCGATCAAGCCGGAGCAGGCCGCGACCAACGGCCACACCGAGCGTGCTCCTGCCAAGCGGACTCGCCCCGCCGGAACCGATGCCCGCACGTCGTCGTAGTCCGTCACCCGCATCGGTCGTTCGCGTCACTGAGGCCACCGGCTCGTCCCCCCGCGGATGGGAGGCGGCCGTCGCCGCTGCGGTGAAGGCGAGCGACGCCAAAGATCCGATCGGCGTCGAGGTCGTCCGCCTGTGGGCGGAATGGGACGGCCGGAAGCTCTCCCGCTACCACGTCAGCGTGAAGGTCGCGTTCCGGCAGAAGCTCCAAGCCGCAGCGCGGTAGCCCCTCGTGGGCGTCCGAACGCCATCTGTCGCTGTTATTGACATGAAACCGCCGCCCATCCCACCATCGGTGCTGCCCGAGGCGCGGGCTCATCAGGGAAGGGGAGCGAGTGCCGGACGCCGAACATCGCGACGTTCTCGCGCGGATCCTGATCGCGAACGACGGCGAGGTGCTGTCACGACTTCGTCTCTCGGCGGCTGAGGCGGCTCGCGTTTGTAACGTCACCCCCCGACAGCTCATTTACTGGACCAAGAAGGGCCTGGTGAAGGCCTCGGCCAACGGTGACCACGACTACGACGTCTACGCGATGGAGAAGGTGATCCGGATCAGGCAATCGCTCGCCAAGGGCTACTCCTTGGAGAAGGCCGCGCAGCTGGTCCAGCGCGACCTCAACAACCTGCAGTCCGACGTGAAGCGGCTGGACGACCTTCCTTCGGAGGATCTCGAGGACGAGCTTCGCCGCCGCCTCGAGCGTTTCGAGGAGCGCCTCGCGATGCTGCGTCGGAGCCTGCCGGCGTCGCTCTCCCTCGCGCGCCTGCGCCGCGCCACTGCCGAGCTCGCCCGGCTCGAGGAGCAGGGCGCGCTTCAGACCGCCAGCGCGACCGGCGAGGGCGCGAAGGCGCTCGTCCTTCGACTCGGACGTGCGGTCGACGAGCTCGAGATGCTCCTGCGCGAGGTCCAGTCCTCCGCCGTCTGACCCCGACCCGCGGATACGCTTCAGACGTGCCCGATGCGCTTGCCAAGCTCGCCAATGCTGCTGGGAAGATCACGCGTTTCGGCCTTCAGGCGACCGGACGTGGCGCGACCGCGCTCCCGGGTCTCGTCACGCTGCAACTCGATCCGAACTTCATCGGCGCGGTCACACAGGCGCTGCCGCATGGCGTGACCCTCGTGTCGGGCACGAACGGCAAGACCACGACCGCGCGCATGTTGTCCGACATCGCGCGGTCCGCGGGCTGGGCGCCGATCCACAACCGCTCGGGCTCGAACCTCGAGCGCGGCATCGCCGGTGCCCTGCTCGCAGACAGCAACTGGCGCGCGGAGCCCCAGGGCGACATCGGGCTCTTCGAGGTCGATGAGGCATCTCTGCCGCGCGTGCTGAAGCGCCTCACACCAAAGGCCGTGGTGATCACAAATCTGTTTCGTGATCAGCTCGATCGCTACTTCGAGATCGACGCGCTCGCGCGGCGTATCGGTGATGCCGTCGCCGAGCTCGATCCGGCGACGGTCCTGATCCTCAACGCCGACGACCCGATCGTGTCCTTCCTAGGTACGCGCCACCGCGGCACGGTCATGTACTTCGGTGTGGACGACCCGTCGGTGGGAGGCAAGGTCCCGCAGGCCATCAGCGATGCGACGCGGTGCCCGCGCTGTAAGTCGGCACTCCACTACGAGCGCGTGATCCTGGCTCACGTGGGCGAATGGTCGTGCCCGAACTGCGGCCTCGAACGTCCCCCGCGCGACGTGGCCGCGTCGCGCGTGCGCCTCGAGGCGGCGGCGAGCGAGATCGATCTGCGCGTCCCGGTGTCCAGCGCCTTCGATCCGATACGCGTCCCGCTCCCGGGCCTGTACAACGCGTACAACGCGCTCGCCGCGATCTCGGCGTCGCGCGCGCTCGATATCTCGCTCCCCACCGCCGCACAGGCCCTCCGAAGCTTCCGCGCCGCGTTCGGCCGGCTCGAGGAACTCTCCGTCGATGGCCGCGTGATGCGGCTGGTGCTCGTGAAGAACCCTGCGGGCTTCAACGCCGCCATCGGTGCGCTGCTGGAGACCGGGCGCAAGCCGCGGCTGCTCGCGGCGCTCAACGATCAGTACGCCGATGGCCGCGATGTGTCGTGGATCTGGGACGCGGACTTCGAGACGCTCGCGTCGGCGATCCAGCACGTCGTCGTGACGGGCATCCGCTCGCGCGACCTCGCGAACCGGCTCAAGTACGCGGGCGTGCCAAAGGACCGTATCGAGGTCGTCGACGCATGGAGCGGCGCGATCGATCGCGCAGTGGGTGCGACCCCGCAAGGCGAGGAGCTCGTCGTCATCGCCACATATACCGCGATGCAGTCACTTCGCGCAGAGCTCGCGCGACGCGGACACGTTGCGCCGTTCTGGGAAGATTGATGGAGCGACCGTGCGGCTATGCCGCGAGGAAGCGACTCCACCAGCCCTGGGCGGTCTCGAGGCGAAGCCGAGAGATAGAGGAAGATTGACGGATGCCGCGAGTGATGCCGAAGTTCACCAAGACGCCACCCGACGTGGTCGCGGCATTCGACGCCGCGTCGCCGTCGCGCGGCGACGTCGAGCGGAAGACGATGTTCAGCTATCCGGCGTTGTTCGTGAAGGGGAACATGTTCGCCTTCACGTTCGGTCCGAAGATCGCGGTCCGAGCAGACGACGCCACGCGCGCCAAGCCGGGCATGAGGCGCTTCGAGCCGATGCCCGGCCGGCCGATGGGTGAGTACGTCGAAGTCCCCGCGAAGGACATGAAGGGCGCGCCGCTGAAGAAGTGGATGGCCGATGGCCTCGCATATGCGGACACGCTCCCCGTGAAGTCGAAGAAGAAGCCGGCCGCGAAGACGAAGCCCTCCGCGAGGAAGAAGCCTGCGGCGAGGACGAAGTAGTGGACCTGCGGATCGCGCATCTCTATCCGGACCTCATGAGCATTTACGGCGACCGCGGCAACGTCGTCGCGCTCACGCAGCGTGCGCGCTGGCGCGACATCCCGGTCGAGGTACGCGCGTACACGGCCGGAATGTCGTTCGACGCGACCTGGCCCGACCTCTTCTTCTTCGGCGGCGGCCAGGATCAGGGGCAGGACATCGTCGGCGCGGATCTCCAGGGCGAGAACGGCAAGGCAGTGACCGCAGCGATGAACGGAGGAGCCGCGGCGCTCCTCGTGTGCGGCGGCTACCAGCTGTTCGGCACCGAGTACCGGCCGGAGACCGGCGCACCCATCCCCGGACTCGGGGTGCTCGATGTGCACACGAAGGCGGGGAAGCAGCGCTTCGTGGGAAATCTCGTCGCGGAAACACCGGAAGGCGTGTTGGTGGGCTTCGAGAACCACAGCGGACGTACGTATCTCGGGCCGAAGGCGCTTCCGCTCGGCGCGGTCGTGGTTGGCCACGGCAACAACGGTGAAGACCGCACTGAAGGCGCGGTCCAAGGAAAGATGATCGGCACGTACAGTCACGGGTCGTGCCTACCGAAGAACCCGTGGCTCGCGGACAAGCTGCTGACATGGGCGCTCGAGCGCCGGCACGACGGCGTGACGCTGCGTCCGCTCGACGACACCGAGGAGCGTGCGGCGAGCGATCAAGCCGCGGCCGTCGCGCGCTCGCGGCCCTAGTACCGCCGCCACCGTCACCCTCGCGCGTCTCTCAGTCGTAGCGCTTTCCGCCGTACAGAACGTAGCCACCCTCGTGAGATCTGTCTGGGTCGTGATGTGTGAAATGCACGAGTCCGCCCTGTGCATTCCAGATGTATTCGCCATGGACCACGACTGCCTGGCCCGTCGCGACCGGGACGCGCGGCGCGAGCGAGAGGTTGTGCTCGATGAGCACGGTCATCCCAACGTCTGGCAGCCGGATGATGAAACGCTCGTGCGGCCCGGAGGGCCCATCTTGATCAGTCAACACCCGGTCGACGGTCCCGGTCGCGGTGACCTCCACCTGGTCGGTATGCCCTTCGAAAGCGCGCTGGACCGCTGCGTTGTCAGCGACTGCGGTCGCGGCGCTCGGCGGGGTGCAGGACGACGCGATGACGAGCGCCAGGAGCGCAGCGGTCGCGCGTCGGCCTGTTGTACCCACAGTCACCGGGCGTTCACGATGGCGATGTTATTCGCGCGTCCGCTTAGTACCCGCGTACTACACCGAGGTCATCTCCGCGCAGCGGCGGCAGTGGCGTTCCATTCGGACCGATGCGTTCGCGAGCGCTCCTGGCGGTCATGGCAGTCCTCCCGTTCATGACTGCGTTCGGGCTCGCGGCGTCGGCGGACGAGGGCTCACCCGTCGCTCCCACGCCGGTGAGCCCTCCACTCCGTCCTCCGCTCGGCGTCCTTCGTCACGTCGACGCGCCCAGGGTCTCGCCGATCGCGGATGCTGCGCTTGCGATCTCCACCAGGGAGCTCGTTGTGCTCGTGGGTGGCTATCAGTCGTGCGCCTGTCCCGACGACGGCACGTTCGAGGCGCTGAAGAAGCGACTCGCGACCGACCCGCACTTGGACGTTGTGCGCTTCGGCGCGGATCCTCGCTACCCGTACGACACGTTCGGCGCGATCGACCCGAACGCCACGAACCTGCGAGACGAGATCCGCAGCCTGGCACCCGCCTACGACGGCGTGCACATCGTGACGCACTCGATGGGTGGCGTCGTCGCGGACCGCGCCTTCGGGCTCGGACTCTCGCGTGACGATGGCGTCGTGACGTACGTCTCGTGGGCCGCGCCGCACAGCGGAAGCGACGCGGCACGTGCGATGACGGTCACTCGGGCGTTGACGGGCGGCGCCGATGCCGCATTTCGCGAAGGTCTGCTGTGGTTGCAAATGGAGTCCGACTCGCCGGCCGTCCGAGATCTCGCGCGAGCGCGCCCGATCCCGCCGCCGGCAGGCGTGGCCCGGCTCGACCTGCGTGAATCGACGGACGTTCTCGTGACGGAGCGCGACGCCCGCGATCCCGGCGTGACCTCGCGCATCCTCACTCGCGCGATCGAAGGGCACGGCGACATCCTCAAAGACCCGGACGCTATCGATCAGACGATGCGAACGATCGTCACGCACCGCGTTCCACCGGACGAGCGTTCACACGCACTCCTCATGGCAGCTGAATACCAGTCCTCGCACTTCGGCGACGCCGTACTCATTACTCTCGTCGCGCTCGCGTGCGCAGCGTGTCTCTCGGCGTTCCTGATCCGCTCGCCCATCACCGCACCCTTGTCCGAAGCCCTCGGCTCGTTCCTTCCGCGCGCGGGCCGCAAACCCTGTCCGTGATGCGGAACGACGATGGCCAGGCGATCGTCGAGTTCGCTCTCGTGCTTCCCGTCCTCCTCGCGACGGCCTTCGCGATCGTGCTGGTCGCCGAGCTCGGTGTTGCGCGCCTGGCGCTGCAGCACGCGACCGCGGAAGGCGCGCGCGCCGGCGCGTTGACGAATAACGACGAATCGATCCGCGAGACCCTGGCCGCGGCGGTGGCGCCGCTTCCCGCGGACCGCATCCACACCGCGATCGAGCCCCCCGAGTCGGAGCCGCCGCGCAACGCGGATCCGCGC
>JANMWW010000128.1:0-11682 GCA_031394155.1 Chloroflexota bacterium
GACGTCGTAGACGACGCCCTTGCCGATCTCGGCGCGCAGATCGTCCGCCAGACTCTTTGCCTGACGCGCGTCGGCCATCTTGATCTCGAGCGACGCGGGCAGGGGATTCGTCGACAGGTCCGCAAGTGCCAGGTCGGGGCGGTTCGCCGCGATCGCCCGGAGGCGCTCGAGCGCTTGGTCTTTGGTTATGTAATCCACGCGCGCGACCGCGGGGTTGAGCTCGATCCGCGCCTTCAGCGCGAGGACGTCGCTGACCTTGGCGTTGTCATCGACGAACGTGGCGAGCTCGACCTTGCCCTCGAGCACGGCGACGGCGGCCTGGAGACCGCGGTCCGTCGTGAGGAAGAACGCGAACAGCGTGAGCATGAGCGCCACGGTGAACGTGGACGCCAGGCTCATCGTCGGATTGCGCATGAAGCCCTGACCCGCCGCCGTGAGCACGTAGACGATCCGCTTCATGCGGCGTACAGGCCTTGCTTGTCGTCACGCACGACGCGTCCGTGATCGAGGTGCACGACCCGCCGGCGCAGAGCATTGACGATCTCGGCGTTGTGCGTGGCCATGATCATCGTCGTGCCGAGCTCGTTGACGCGCGTGAGGAGCTTGATGATCTCCCAGCTCGTCACGGGATCGAGATTTCCGGTGGGCTCGTCGGCGATGAGGATGCGCGGGCGACTCACGAGCGCTCGCGCGATCGCGGTGCGCTGCTGCTCGCCACCACTGAGCTGCGTGGGGAAGTGCGCTCGCCGCTGCGAAAGACCGACGAGCGAGAGGACGCGGTCCGTCTCCTCGCGAACGATCGCGCCTTCGTGACCAGTGACGACGAGCGCGAAGGCGACATTCTCAAAGACCGTCTTCGTCGGAAGCAGCTTGAAGTCCTGGAACACGACGCCGACCTTGCGGCGGAGCTTCGGCACACGTCCGCGCGGCATCTGCGCGACATCTTCGCCGTCGACGATGACGCGGCCGGTCGTCGTGACCTCCTCGCGGATGAGGAGACGCGTGAGCGTGGACTTGCCGGCGCCGGACGAGCCGACCAGGAAGACGAAGTCTCCCGCCTCGATGTTCAGATCGACATCTCGAAGCGCGTACGTCCCGTTGGGGTAGCGCTTGCTGACGTCGTCCAGCGTGATCAATTCGGCTGCCCTTCCCTCTTCGTCTTGATCCCGCCCGCCTGTCCGCAATCGCGAACAAGCGAACCACGTTTGTTGTCCTATTGCGGACCATACGGTCGGCCTGCGACCAACACAACGCCCCAAAAGGACTAACCGGTACTAGGAGCGGGCAGTCCGATGGGAAACGTACGCGCAACGGACACCCGAATCGGTGTCAGTCTCCTTCACGTCCGGGCGCGCCGCGTAACGCCGTTGGCTAGTGGACGGGAAGCTGGATCTGCGTCGGGCGCGTCGAGGTGAAGGTGGCGATGGACGCGATCTTCGCTTCGCCGACGGTCATGACTTTGACACCCATCGTGGGTCGCCCGAGCACTCGGATCTGGTCCAACGGAGTGCGGATGACCACACCGTTCGAGCTGATGAGAAGGATCTCCTGCGACCCCTCGTCGACGATCTGGACGGCTGCCACATCGCCGGTCTTCGTGCCGAGCGAGGCGAGGATGACGCCCTGGCCACCGCGTCCCTGGGTCGGAAACTCGTCTACGCCGGTGCGCTTGCCGTAGCCGTTCGCCGTGACCGAGAGGACCTCGGTCCGCGGACGAACGATGCCCATCCCGACGACCTCGTCACCCTTGCCCAGCCGGATGCCGGTGACGCCCTGCGTCGGACGGCCCATCGGGCGCGCGTCGGTCGCCTTGAAGGTGATGCCCTTGCCCTTCTTCGTTGCGAGGAGGATGCGGTCATCCTTATGCGCCGGTGCGACCCACGCGAGCACGTCGCCCTTGCGCATGGCGATCGCGATGAGCCCCGCGCGACGGACGTTCGCGTACTCGGAAAGTGGCGTCTTCTTGATGAAGCCCTTGCGCGTCGCCATCACCAGGAACTCCGACGACGTCGTGTCGCGAAGCGCGACCAGTGCCGACACCCGCTCGCCGGGCTGCATCGCCTCGAGGATGTTCTGGATCGGCGTGCCCTTCGCGGTGCGGCTCGCATCGGGGAGCTCGTAGGCCTTGAGCGCGAACACCCGGCCGCGATCGGTGAATACATAGATCTTGTCGTGGTTGCGCGCGACGACGAGATGCTCGACATCGTCCTCATCGCGGGTCTGCATGCCGATGACGCCGCGGCCGCCGCGGTGCTGCTGGCGATAGGTGGAAAGCGGCATGCGCTTCGCGTAGTTGCGGGAGGACAGCGTGATCACGACGTCCTCATCCGACACGAGCTGCTCATCCGTGAACTGACCGGGCAGGTCGTCGATGATCTCGGTGCGCCGGTCGTCGCCGTATTTCTCGGAGAGCATGTCCAGGTCGGCCTTGATCAGGCTCAAGATCTTCCGAGCGCTACCGAGAATTGACTCGAGCTCGCTGATGAGCTTGATGACGGCCTCATATTCCTCGTCCAGCTTGTCGCGCTCGAGCGCCGACAGGCGGCGCAGCTGCATGTCGAGGATCGCCTTGGCCTGGATCTCGGAAAGTGCGAACTGCTCCCGCATCTTGCCGATCAGCAGGAGCTCCTGGCCTTTGTGGGCGCGGATCAGCTTGATGATCGCGTCGAGGTTGGCGTGCGCGATCTTGAGACCCTCGAGGATGTGCGCGCGGTCCTTGGCCTTCTGAAGGTCGAACTCGGTGCGCCGGCGGATGACGTCCTTGCGGTATTCGATGTGGTGGTGCAGGACCTCCTTGAGCGAGAGGACCCGCGGCTGGTTGTCGACGAGCGCGAGCATGTTCATGTTGAAGGACGACTGCATCGCGGTGTGCTTGAACAGGTTATTAAGCACGCGGTTCGCGGAGTCGTCTCGCTTGACCTCGATAACGACGCGCATTCCTTCGCGATCGCTTTCGTCGCGAATGTCCGAGATACCGGCGAGTCGCTTGTTCTGCACGAGGTCGGCGATCTTCTCGATCAGCGACGCCTTGTTCACCGCGTACGGCAGCTCCGTGACGATGATCGCTTCGCGACTGCCCTTCATCTCCTCGGTGTGCGCCTTCGCGCGCATGACGATGCGCCCGCGTCCGGTGCCGTACGCGCGTTCGATGCCATCGACGCGCTGGGCCTTCCCCGTCTCAACGTTCCGCTCCTCTTCGAAGCGGTAGATCGTCGCGCCGCCAGGGAAGTCCGGACCCTTGACCGTCTGGCACAGGTCGGCATTGGTGAGCTCCGGGTCCTCGATCAGCCGCTTCGTCGCTTCGACCACCTCGCGCAGGTTGTGCGGCGGGATGTTCGTGGCCATGCCGACCGCGATGCCGACCGAGCCGTTCACGATGAGATTTGGGACGCGTCCCGGCAGCACGACCGGCTGCTGCATCTTGTTGTCGTAGTTCGGCACCCAGTCGACCGTGTCCTTGTCGATGTCCGCGAGCATCTCGTTCGAGATCGCCGCGAGGCGCGCTTCCGTATATCTCATGGCCGCCGGTGGGTCGTCGTCGATCGAGTTGTGCGCGAACACGCCGACCGCCAGCGCGAAGTTCTGCGTCACATCGACCGTGAGGTCGTACACGTCGGTCTTGCCCGCAGGCTCGACCTTCGCGACCTTCTGGGTGAGCGACGCCGGGATCGGGAACGCGCCTGTGCGGTGGAGCCGCTCAGGGATGGCCGTGCGCGCGAAGGGCATGAGCTGGTCCTTCGCCTTGAGCTTCTCGGCCTCGCGGTACGTACCGTCGCGCAGCATGAAGCGGTGGTCTGGCGTGCAGACGATCTCCGCGCCTGACTCAAGCGTGATCTTCACGACCGTGTCGTTGCGGCGGACCAGGCGAGGCGCGCGCATCGGTTTGATGCGCACATTGCGGTGAGAGTCGACCGTGAAGACTTCGGCGCGCATCCCGCGATGCGCCATGTCGACGAGCTCGGCGAGCGTCTTCGGCTCACCCTGATACATCTCGACCTTCGTGTCGCCCGAGAAGCAGCCAAAGTTGCCCTGCCCCTGCACGGTGGGATAGCGCGCCGCGAAATCCTGCGCGAGTCGTACGAGGGCGTCATAGATCGGTGCGTCACCGTGAGGGTGGTACTTCCCCATCACTTCGCCCACGATCGCGGCGGACTTGCGGAACGGACGGTCGTTCCGTAGACCCATCTCGTGCATCGTGTAGAGGATCCGGCGCTGCACCGGCTTGAGGCCGTCGCGGACGTCGGGAAGCGCGCGCGAGACGATGACGCTCATGGCGTAATCGAGGTACGCCTGGCGCATCTCGTGCTCGAGCTCTACGGGAACGCTGCGCTCGTTATTCGGCTGATCGATCACGTGCGTCCATGCTCCAAAACCTTCGTTTTCTCTTCTGCTTCGACGGCGGCTTTGACCTTCGCGAAGGCCGCGGGCGCGCGCGAATAGCGCGCTTCCAGTCCGCGCCGGCGCTCCTCAGGCATGAGAAGGAACAGCGCATCAGCCTCCGCCAGAACGGTGCCGCGATCATCGCGGATGTCGCCGTGCGTCTCCATCGAACGTCGGGTCCGCTTTGTCACGTCTGCGGTAACGAAGAGCTCGATACCGACGGGGACCGGTTGGCGGAAGGTCACGGTGATGCGTCCGGTGACGCCCCATACGCCCTCGTGGAAGATCGCCCAGCCCATCGTCTCATCGATCAGGGCCGTGACGATGCCACCGTGGACCGTTCCCTCGAACCCGCTGTGCTCCGGGCCAGCGGTGAAGCGAGCCTGGGCGCGGTCGTGCGAGACGTCGAAGTCCAGGTGCAGGCCGTGCGGATTCAGACGGCCGCAGGCGAAGCACCAGTGCTCGAAGTCGATCAGGTCGGAGAGTCGTGCCACTAAATGCCTTGCTCGATCGACAGCAAATGTCTTGCTCTTCCCGACATTAGATGTCGAGCTCCGCCTTGGTCGCGTTGGCCATGATCCACTTCTTGCGGCCCTCGACCTCGTTGCCCATCAGCTCGTCGAAGACGAAGTCGGCCTGCTCGGCGTCCTCGAGCGTCACGCGCCGCAGGGTGCGCGTCGCGGGATTGATGGTCGTGTCCCACAGCTGCTCGGCGTTCATCTCACCGAGACCCTTGTAGCGCGCGATCGCGGGCTCGCGGCCGCCCTTGCCGTCGTCGGTCCCCTCGTCGGTATTGATCGGACTGCCGTCGGCCTCGGTCGCCTCGACCGTGGGCGCCGCGCGACGGCGACCCTTGGCCGCGGGCGGAGCTGCAGCTGCGGGCTTGTCCTCGGTGACGGCCTCACCCTTCGCCGCCTTGCGGTCGTCGCGCTTCTTCTTCGCCTCGGACTTGAGCTCCTTGATGAAGCGATCGCGCTCGGCATCGGAGTACGCCCAGCGGACTTCCTTTCCGAGCTGCACGCGGAACAGCGGCGGCTGTCCGATGTAGATGCGGCCTTCCTCGATGAGCGGCTTGAAGTGGCGGTACAACAGCGTCAGCAGCAGCGTGCGGATGTGGGACCCGTCGACGTCCGCATCGGCGAGCAGGATCGTCTTGCCATAGCGCAGCTTTTTCATGTCGAAGTAGTCGCCGATGCCGGTGCCGAGCGCCGTGATGATCGCCTTGATCTCTTCGTTCCCGAGCATCTTGTCGGCGCGTGCCTTCTCGACATTCAGGATCTTGCCGCGCAGTGGCAGGATCGCCTGGAAGCGCCGGTCGCGGCCCGCCTTCGCGGATCCACCAGCGGACGGGCCTTCCACCAGGATCAGCTCGCACTTGTCCGGGTCCCGTTCCGAGCAGTCCGCGAGCTTGCCTGGGAGCGAGAAGCCGTCGAGCGCGCCCTTGCGCAGGACCAGATCGCGCGCCTTGCGCGCGGCCTCGCGCGCGCGGAACGCGGTGAGGCACTTGTCGACGATCTTTCGCGCGTCCTGCGGGTTCTCCTCGAGGTACTGGCCCAGCGCGTCGTTCACCGCCGCGCTGACCTGCCCGGCGACCTCCGCGTTGCCCAGGCGCGTCTTGGTCTGGCCTTCGAACTGCGGCTCGCGGATCTTCACGCTGATGACCGCGGTCAGACCCTCGCGCACGTCCTCTGAGGTGAGGTTCGGATCCGACTCCTTGAGCTGGCCGCTCTTGTGCGCGTACGCGTTAATCGTGCGGGTCAGCGCGGTGCGGAAGCCGGTGAGGTGCGCGCCGCCATCGATCGTGTTGATGTTGTTGGCGAACGTGTAGACCTTCTCGGCGAAGCCGTCGTTGTACTGGAACGCGACCTCGACCACGGTGCCGTTGTCGTGCGTGCGGTCGACGTAGACAGGCTTCGGGTGGAGCGCCGCGTGTGCACGATTCAGGTGCCGGACGAACGAGACGATCCCGCCGTCGAAGTAGTAGTTCTGCTCGTGACCGTCGCGCTCGTCGTGGAGCGAGAGGAACAGGCTCTTGTTCAGGTAGGCCGTCTCGCGGAGCCACTGCTCGATCACCAGCGCGTCCCACTCGATGACCGGGAACATCTCCTTGTCCGCGGTGAAGCGCGTGACCGTACCCGTGTACTTCTCGCGTTCCTTCCACGGCACGATCGGAGGCAGAGGGAGCTGCGGCTTCGGGATGATCTTCACGGGGCCCGTGGGCTTGCCGCGCTGGTAGGACTGGGTCCAGACCTTTCCGTCCCGGTGGACCTCGGCGACCAACTCGGTCGAGAGGGCGTTGACGACGGACACGCCAACGCCGTGCAGGCCACCTGAGACCTTGTAACCCGCGCCGCCGAACTTTCCGCCCGCGTGGAGGATCGTGTGGACGACCTCGAGCGCCGACTTGCCGGTCTGTTGCTGCTTGTCGGTCGGAATGCCTCGGCCGTTGTCCGCGACGACGATGTCGTTGTTCTCTTTGATCCAGATATCGATGCGGTCACAGGTGCCGTTCATCGCCTCGTCGATCGAGTTGTCGAGGACTTCGCGCACGAGGTGATGCAGACCCCGTATGTCCGTCGTCCCGATGTACATGCCGGGACGTCGCCGTACGGCCTCGAGGCCTTCGAGGACCTGGATGTCCTTCGCGCTGTATGAAGCCGGCGGTCTTTGACCGTTGGTCGCGACCGACGCCTTCACTTCCTCTTTCTTGACGGCCACGTGCTCTCCCCTATGCCTTTCCAGCGCGGATGAACAGCTCGTAGAGCCGTTCGAAATCCTCGTCGGAGTAGAAGTCGATCAGGATCCGCCCGCCTCTGCGTCGACGGAGGATCTCCACCCTTGTACCTAACGCAGCGCGTAGCTCGCCTGTCACCTGCGCGAGATCAGGATCGCCGCGCATCACGCGGGTGCGCGCGCGCCCCGACCGACGCGACGGATGGACCATCTTGCGAACGAGCGCCTCCGCATCGCGCACTGAGAGCTCTTTCGCGATGATCTGGCCCAAAGCGCTCAACGCTTCCGAAAGTGGTAGCGGCAAGAGAGCGCGGAGATGTCCTTCGCTGATCTTGCCCTCGAGCACTGCGTCCTGGAGCGGCTGGGGTGCCGAGAGCGTGCGCAGCATGTTCGCGACGTGCGAGCGGCTCTTCCCCACTCGATCCGCGACCTGCTCCTGTGTGAGGTCGTAGGTCTCCATCAGGAGCTTGTACGCACGCGCGGTCTCGATCGCGTTCAGGTCGGCACGCTGAAGGTTCTCGACGAGCGCGAGCTCGAGACGATCGCGCACGTCGTCCCGCACGACCGCCGGGATCGTGGTCTTACCTGCGACCCGCGATGCGAGCACGCGGCGATGTCCAGCGACGAGCTCGTAGCCCTCGCCTTTGCGTGAGACCACTATTGGTTGCAGCAGACCATGCCGTTTGATCGAGGCGGCGAGCTCGTCGATCCCTGCAGGGTCGAACTGTGTCCTCGGCTGCTGCGGGTTGGGCACGATGCTCTCGAGCGGGATCTCCATCGAGCCGATGGGCTGCAGTGAGGGCGCGGCCGCGGTCGCCGGCTGTCCACCCAGCAACACGTCGAGTCCTCTGCCTAGACCGGTGCGCGCCATCAGGCGGACCCCGCCAGGGCGATCGGCTGGCGGGACTTCATGCGGTCCTCGACCTCGACCGCGAGATCGGCGTACGCCTTCGCGGCAACGGACTGGGGGTCATAGACGCTGATCGGCTTGCCATGGCTGGGGGCCTCGGCCAGGCGAACCGTCCGCGGGATTCGCGTCGTCGCCACCAGCGTCGGGAAGTGCTTACGCACCTCCTCGATGACCTGCATCGAGAGGCGGTTCCGCCGGTCTTCCATGGTCAGCACGATGGCCAGCACTTCGAGGCTGGCGTTGAGCCGCTGACGCACCGCCTCGATCGTGTCGAGGAGCTGCGCCAGACCCTCGAGTGCGTAGTACTCGCACTGCACCGGCACGACGACGCCGTCGCCGGCCGCCAGCGCATTCACGGTCAGGAGTCCGAGCGACGGCGGGCAATCGATGATCACCGTGTCGTACGAATCCGAGGCCGCGCGCAGCGCGTCGCGAAGCCGGAACTCCCGCGCCATGACGGGAACCAGCTCGACTTCGGCGCCAGCCATGTCCGGACCAGACGGGATCAGGTCAAGGCCCTCCAACTCGGTATGCACGACGGATTCTTTGATCGGCTGCTCCTTGAGCAGCACCCCATAAATCGCGCTGTTCTTGCCAATTCCCAGCCCACTGGTCGCGTTCGCCTGCGGGTCCAGGTCGATGATGAGGACGCGCTGACCGTGCTCAACCAGCGCCGCGCCGAGGCTGATTGCCGTGGTCGTCTTCCCCACTCCGCCCTTCTGATTTGAGATGACCAGGACGCGCATTCAGGCGTTCGTCACACGTGGAACATCGGCGCGCAAAGTCGTCAAGATCGTCTGTCGAGAGGGAGGTTTTTCGTGCCCATATTCTACTCGAAGTGCACCTCGAGCGCGTCCTAACCTGATACTGCACAGCCTGCACTATGTTATTCTATGAGCGCACCTAAGCACGGGCAATAGTGACAGTTGAAAGCCGTGCCGGATAATCCGGACTGTCGTGAAATCGCGTTGGAGCTCGACCACAAAACGGGTCGTCATTGGTTCCTTGGCCGCCGTGTTCTTGTTGTTCATCTGGCGCGCCGGCGACATCGTCGAGCCGTTTCTGTGGGCGATGATCCTGTCTTACATCCTGCTACCACTTGTGGGCGCTCTCGAGCGCCGGACCGGGCTCCCACGGACGGCCGCGGCGCTCGCGGTATTCCTGGCGCTCCTCGCAGTCATTTTCGGTGGCGGTCGTTTCCTGATCCCCCGCCTCATCGACAACAGCAAGGACCTTCAGGCGAACTGGCCGACCCTCATCGCGAACGCCCAGGTCACGATCGCCGACACGCTGACCTCGCTCGGTCTCGGCGATCTCGCGGCGACGGTGATCGCGCCGAACCTTCAGGACCTCGACCGTCAGATCGTGGCGATGCTGCAGCGCAACGCGCTCCCCGTCGTCGTCGGGGCGGGGCACTTCCTGCTGCAGTTCCTGATCTTCCTGATCGCGACGTTCCTGACGCTGCGCGACGCGCCGCGCTTCCTCGACTTCATCCAGCGCAACCTTCCGCGGGAGCACCGTTCGGAGCTTCTCCACGTGCTGCGCGACACGAACGTGATGCTGGGCCGCTACATCCGCGGTCAGCTGATCCTGGTGCTGCTGATGTCAACGATCACGACGATCGCGTTGACGATCCTGGGCGTGCCGTACAGCGTGCTTCTGGGCGTGATGACCGGCGTCCTCGAGACGATCCCATTCGTCGGTCCGATCACCGCCGGCGCCATTGCCTGTCTCGTTGCGCTTGGCCATCCGAACCCGTTCGGCTGGTCACAGATCGCCTACGTCGCGGTGGTCGCGGTCATGTACACGATCCTGCGACACGCCGAGGACTATCTCGTGATCCCCGCCGTCATCGGCCGTGCGGTGCGGCTACACCCGGCGATCGTGATCTTCTCGCTGCTTTCCGGTGGCGCGGTCTTCGGCCTCCTCGGCATCGTCCTCGCGGTCCCCGTCGCGGCGACCATGCGCCTCGTGCTCATCTACGTCCGCGCGAAGCTGCGCGACGAGGATCCGTTCGCGCCGCTGACCGAAGAGCTCGCCGCCACCAACGACTCCGTTCCCGAGCACGCGGACGCCACCACCGTGCCTTCGCGAGTCCGCGCCCAGCCGTAGCTCGACCGACCGCGTAGCGCCGTGGCGGTTACCGCGTTCCGCCACAAGGAGGGAAGTCGTGCGAGTGGCTCTGGCCGTCGTGGTACCGCTCGTCGCGGCACTCCTGCAGGGGTCTGTCGTGCCGTTCATCGCCGTCGCCGGTGCGCGTCCAAATTTGGTTGTGCTGGCCGCAGCCTCATGGGCCGTTGCCATGGGGCCGCGCGAGGCTGTTTGGTGGGCATTCTTGGGCGGCCTGGCCGCTGACCTGCTGTCGGGCGGCCCCGTCGGCGCCCTTGCGCTGGCCTCGCTCTTCCCGGTCGCGGCGC
The DNA here is from genome assembly GCA_031394155.1 of Chloroflexota bacterium. GTDB lineage: Bacteria > Chloroflexota > Limnocylindria > P2-11E > P2-11E > CF-39. The sequence goes on from JANMWW010000128.1 coordinate 10,441, forward strand.
TCGGGCTCGCCGATACCCAGGGTCGCCCGCGGTCTGTGATCACCGGCGCGTTGCTGATCGGGCTGGCGTCCCTCGGAGCGGGCGTGATCTACGTCGTGATCCTGGCTCTGGCCGGCGTGCAGATCCCTGAGCTGCCGGTCGCGCTCGCAGCCGTGGTCTCGACGGGCATCTACAACGCCGTGCTCGCGATCGCTACCTATCCGCTCTGCCGACTGGCTCGTCGGGGCACCGACAAGCAGGCATCCTTCTCAGGGCAGGCATGGTGAGAGAGAACGAGCGCGCATTTGTCCGTCCCCGGCGCTTCATCGCGATGGGCCTGGCGATCCTCGTCGTCTTCACGACACTCACCGTGCGGCTCTACGACCTGCAGATCACCAATGGCGGTCACTACCGCTCGCTATCGGAGCAGAACCGCGTCTTGCGCATCCCGGTCACGGCGGAGCGGGGGAACATCACGGACCGGAACGGGTACGTGCTCGCGCGCAACCTCCCGGGTTTCGCCGTCACCGTGGTCCCGATCGACCTGCCGCGCGCGAAGCAGCAGCAGCTCGCATCACAGCTCGGCGCGGTCGTCGGTCGCGACCCCGAAGAGATCATGAAGATCGTCGACCAGCAGCGCATTCGCAATCCGTACGAGCCGACGAAGATCTCCTCGAAGCCGGTCTCCCGCGACATCGCTTTGGTGTTGAGCGAGCGGCCGGAGCTCTTCCCCGGCGTCCGCGTCGAGGCAGAGTCGATGCGCTCCTACGCCGACGCGGTCCTCTATTCACCGGTGATGGGTTACGTCGGTGCCGTTACCGAAGACGAGCTCGCGGATCTGAAGGACCAGGGATATCTGCCGACCGACATCATCGGTCGGACGGGGCTCGAGCTGCAGTACGAGAGCTATTTGCGCGGTCAGTACGGATGGCGTGAGATCGAGCGTGACGCCGCGCAGCGTGAGATCAAGACGCTCGCGTATTCCGCGCCGACGGTGGGCAACACGGTCGCGCTGACGATCGACGACCGGCTGCAGAAGCTCCTCGAGACCGAGCTCAAGAAGGGTGTCGACGAAGATCGCTTCACGCAGGCGGTCGGCGTCGCGATGAACCCGCAGAATGGCGAGATCCTCGCGATGGTCTCGATCCCGGGGTACGACAACAACTGGTTCGTGCAGGGCATCACGCCAGAACAGATGGCGCAACTCAATGCCGACGATCGGCATCCGCTCGTGAATAAGGCGGTGGGGGACATCTATCCGCC